>CAYJRI010000001.1:0-8712 GCA_964372435.1 Candidatus Woesearchaeota archaeon
AAATTTTTCCATACGCAACAAAATTCCGCACTTTCTCAACCATTCCTAGAATCTCTGGCTTCTCTGGTAAAACAACACATGCATACTTCCTTCTCAATCGAAGCCTTGCAAGCGTCTCCTGAGCTTCGGGAGGAATTTCAACCATTCCCGAGATGCGAATAACAGCAATCATATTTCCTCCGTTTTCTTCAATGCAGCAATAATAGCCTTAGCCACGTTAATCGTATTTCTCCCCTGTCCGGAAATTCTGCTATAAACATCCTTAATTCCAGATAATCTCAAGATCTTTTTTGACTCATCCCCAATGACTAAACCAGTTCCTTGGGGTGCAGGGATTAACTCAACCACGACACTACCGCACTTTCCCTCAGTCTTGCTTACAAGTGAATGAGGCTCCTGACAGCTGCAATCAAAACTCCCACACCCTCGCTTGATTTTGATGATATGTATTTTCGCTTGTCGCACAGCCTTTTCCCTTGCAGGAAGCGTCTCCTTCGATTTCCCATACCCTAAACCAACATGACCATTTTGATCTCCAACAACTGCCATGCAGGCAAAGGTAGGCACATTTCCTTCAGCAGTCTTGCGTTGCGTCTGCTTCCACGCCCTTCTCTTTCCACCTCCAAATTTTCCCTTCGCTTGGCCGATCTCAAGCAAGTCTGATGTAACAGAGATAAGCGAGGAGACAATTTCAGGCTCAAAAATCTTCAATTTCCTTTCAAGGATAACATCAACATCAGTAATCTCTTTCGCTTTCACCATTTTTCCAAGCTTCGTACGAGGAGCCCATGCCTCGAGTGCCTTTTCTTCCTCAGTCAACTTGATCTCAATAGGTTCTACTTCCTCGACTTTTTCAATCTCTTCAAGGATTTTATCCTTTTCATCAGCTTCAAACTTTTTCTCATTCATGTTCAATACTTTTTGATACTTTATTGAGAATAGATGTCATCTCTTTTTTCATATGACCTCCCTGAATGCGAGTATCTTCAGGCAAATCTGCACCATAACGAAGTAGAATTCCTGCTTTGATAACTCCCTTCGCAAATGCAGATATCCGTGACTTGGGAATATTGCGCAAGATTCCAAGATCAAGAATTGCCTCTTGTTTTCCGAATTTTTCTATAACCCTCTTTCCCAGAAGTAATCCTGTCAGATAACATGCAGGAAGAGACTTCAAAGATCCTCCAAACTCTTTTGGCCACCCCATCATGATGAGCTCTTTAGAATGCGCCTGCACCAATACTCTATCCTGCGCAGCCTCGCTCGAAATAAACTGCCCAACAATATAGCGATCGCTTTTCCTGAAAACAACACGATTTCCAAATTTCAACAAACGCAGCCTTCTTCGATAATCTGTTTTCCCTTCCTGTCTTCTTCGTTTCATCATGTTCTCAAAAAGCTTTGAAGATGTGATTTACTTTTGAACATCCTTGCCTTAATCTGCTTCCTGAAATGCTGGTACTCATCCTTTGATAATCTTTCTTGTTTTAAAAGCTCTGTTAAATATCTTCTTAACTTTCTCGTAAGCAGAAGATAGCTTCTTTTCCTTCCCACTTTCTTCTTTTTAACTTTTCCAGGACCCCTTTTCCTACGCTTTTTTCTCGTTCGCCTACCAACATGCTCACGAACAAAAAGAGACTTGCTCTGGAGCATATCTAGAAAATCTCGTCTCGTGATTGCCTCGCGAATTTCATCAAGGCGCTCTGGATTAAACACAATTCTTTCCTTCCCAACGCCGAGGGTGTTTGCAGCAAGTTGCTTTTTCTTATCGAGCTTCATACCTTCTCCTTAAAAATAGGAAGATGCATTTCTTCCGCTTTCTTTACAATTTCATTTCTTTTCCTTTTCCCGATATGAGCGAGAAGAATGATATGATCCTTCGTGACCTTTAAAAGATCCTGCGCATTTCGTACCAGAAGGGGAGTCTTCCCTTCAATCTTTCCCCGCTCTTTCCGAGGAGATCTGTATCCTGCATCGACGCGTGCAGGATACCCTTTCCGCCACTTTCGCATTTTAGAATGCTTTCCTCTTGGTCTTCTCCAGACTTGTTTTTTCTTCCTTCCTTTGCCTAAGCGCTTATACTTATTCCAGTTTCTTCTCAAAAATTTCTTACTCATAGGGCCTCCCCAGCTTTTTCAACAATCCATATACCATCCTGGAAAACTCTTCGATCTCTTTTCGTAATTCGTGTCGCAGCCTCAATATTTGCAGCAGACTGTCCAGCAGCATGTTTATCATGAGATTCTATGATAACAAGATCTTTTTCTATTTTGACATCAGTATCAGGAAAAATTTTAGCAACACGAGGAATTCTTTCACCAAGGAAATTTTTAATGACCACCTCTCTTTTCATTTTGTCGAAAGTAACAGTCATCGGAAAGTGGACTGAGCTCACCTGAAGTTTGTAGCGATACTTTTGATGAAACCCTTGGAAAATATTTTTAACATGCGCCTTGAATGTATTGATAAGACGCTTTTGCTTTTTTGTAAATCGTGGAGTTGAAAGGACGACTTTCCCCCCCTCAATCTGAGCATGAAATCCTCGAAAAGAAGCCGTTGAAGTTAGATGACCCTTCTGCAAAGTAAGGAAATGGTCTTCGATTTTTGCCTCAACTCCCTCAGTAAGGTCAATCATTTCCTGGAATGCAGTCTTCTGTTGTTTCTTCATTTTTAGTAAAAATAAGCAATGAGGCTTCCTCCAAAACCTTGTTCAAGTGCCTCCCTATGAGTTAAGAGTCCTCTGCTCGTTGAAAGGACAAGAATGCCAAAATGCCGTGAGGGAAGATATCGCCTTATATACTTCTCAATTTCTTCCACAGTAGCAGAGTATCGAGGTTTAATAGCCTTGCAAACATGAAGCTGGAAGGTAATCTCAACCTCATGACCCATCTTCTTATAAGAAAGATAACCTTCTCGCTGTGCAATTTCAAGGAGAGAGAGAAAGAATCTCGATGCCTTCACAACCACCTTCTCCTTTTTTGAGCGTTTTGCATTCATAATTCCATTCAATCCATCTGAAATAAGATCTTGACTCATGTTAAAAAAACTCCATTGAAGTAAGGTAGTGTATGGGCATCATTTTAGTTGTACTTCTTAAAACCGATTTCCTCCGCGATTTCTCTGAAGCATTGTCTGCAAAGGTTCAGATGATAACTGCTAATATGTGCACCAAATCTCCCACAACGTTCACAACGGCGCGCAGCAATGCCAAATTTTCGTTCTTTCGGCTTGCAATGTTCTAAAAATCTTTGCAAAATAACAGGTTTATTCTTGAGCTGCTTCGTCAACTTTTTCCAATCACTCGCCGTCATATTCTCCTCCCTCAAAAGAAACATTGAAGTTGCTTCGTAAATATTCGGTAATTTCTTCCTTTGATACCTGTTGTTTCCTCGGAAGTTTACTGCGCTTGTGCTTTCTTCTTGTCACCCTTTTTCCTCTTCGAGCGAAACTTACCGTAACATCAAAACCGATAATACCAATATCGCGTTGATACTCGACACCTTCAACTTCAATATACTCCTTAATACCAAATGAAAAGGTATTCTCTGAGATTTGTTTTGCTTTAAGTTTGGAATCAACTGCATCAAGCAGTCGCCTCAAAAAATGATGAATTTTTGCAGGATCGCGAAGAGTAACCTGTGCGCCAATCTCCAAACCAGGACGCACACCAAGAGCAGGAATTCTCTTTTTTGACGTTCTTTTCACAGGCTGAGCCTCTGCGATAACTTTCAAAAGCCTAAATCCTTTATCAATTTTTTCAGCAGGAGAGCTCACACTCAAGACAAGTTTCTCGATAAAAATTTCTCTCATAGGCTGGGGTAATGTTGGTTTCATGGTAACACCATAATATTCTCTAATTTGATGATGTGATGCTTATGCTCAGAACTGACAGTTGCAAAACCTCGCCCTACCTTTTCAATCTTTCCATGCAAACCTGAAAGTTTTCCTGAAATGACAAGGATTTTTGAGCCTTCTTTGAGAGGCGCAACTTTCTCTGGACCTTGCTCTCCCAAAACAACAGAGTCACCAAGAGTGTACTGCTCATTCGCAAGGTAATTCCAGCCATTACTGAGATGAATTTGCGTCTGCCCATGAGCAAGAAGTGTTTTTCCAATAATTTTCGCAATTCTTTCTTTTCCAGAATCAAGAGCAAACTTTCCTCGCTCATTCAGAACAATTCGATAATGTTTTCCTTCAAGAGAAAGAAGATCAAATAAGACGAGCGAAAACTTCTCATCACTTGCTTTTTTTCCATTCACGAGAACCTTCCCTTCTCGCAAAATTAACCGAGCCTCTCTTCGCGTATGCACCACCTTCAGAAGGTCTCTTAAAACAAGCAGGAGCGGAATCCCATTTCTCAAATGATGAGTGGGCACAACTACAAATTTCCTCCCTTTTCGCGGAAGGGGCAATTTTACAGAGGCGGCATTAATTTTAAGATGCATGTTTTTCAAGAGCCTTGAGACGCTCTTTGTCCTCCAATATGAGTTCCTTGATCATGAGCTGTGATGGATCAAAAAGGACAGGAATCTTTGATCCATCTTTCTTTGAACGCTGAATTCCTTCAATAATCACAACTCTCTTCTTGAGGTCGATCGAAATCACTTTTCCTTCCTTCTTTTTAAAAGACCCCCTCATAACCTTAACATGATCGCCTTTCCGTAGGGAGAAATTTCTTCTTCTATATTTCTTTCGGAGTTCTTTTGAGAGTTGCGCACGCAGCATCTTATGGCGAAGATGAAGAGGCGCATGAAAGCGATACTTACGCTGTTTTCTTACTTGCTTGCTGCTCTTCCACGATGTTGAAAAAAGTTTTTTCATGTTATGTTTTTATTTGATTTTTTGTTTTGAGGTATATTTTTTTAATCTGCCATCTTAAATGACAATTTTTGCTAGTTTACCTATGTTTGACCATCGCTCTGAAACTTCTCTGGCAATAGCGCCTTTAATTTGTGTTCCCTTAGGATTTCCTTTTTCATCTTTTAAAAGGACTGCAGCATTATCTGAAAAGCAGATTCTCTCGCCAGTAAGTCGTCTCCAAGGTTTCCTTTGTCGAACAATGACTGCATCAAAAACTTTTCCAATCATCTCAGGATCACCTCCCCTCACAGACACATTCACCCAATCTCCCACTCTCGCCGGCGTTTGTCTTCCATGCCGACTTTTCCCTCTTTTAACGCCTACAATTTTTACAATTCTCGCCCCGCTATTATCGCATGCTAGGATACTGCTTCCTATATTCAACCCCCTAGTAATGCTTCCACTTACAGCTTTCATGTTAACTCCCGAGTTTTCTTAGAAACAACAAAATGAATGATTTTGCTCAGAGGTCTGCATTCAGTGACACAGACAGTGTCTCCCACCTGAATGCTCTGCTCCATGCAAGGAGGAAGACGGGCGTGAATACGTGTTCTTGCTTTGGCATAACGCTCATATTTCTTAACATACACAGTCCTCTCAAAGACAATCGTTACCCGCTTCGGGAACTTTCTCATGACTACTCCAGTAAAACTTCTGCCACTGGCCCGCAAATCTCCATGAATAGGGCACTGAGAGCTACAGCTAACTACTTCTTCTGCTTGAGATTGATGCTTGTTCATTTTATTCAATAATGGAACTTTCAGGGAAACCGAGCTTCATGAGGATCGGTTTCACACGTCTGCCGTGATCCCCCTGGAGTTCGATGTTGTTATTCTTTACAGTCCCTCCACACGCCAATTCGCTTTTCAGCTCCTTGGCAATGGATTTGATGTCAACACCTGACAATCCTGTAATCAGGGTTGCTATCTTCCCATACTTTCTTTTCACTCGCTCTACTTTAATTCGCTGTTCACTTTTCGCTATCTCTTCACAGACACATGCCTGTTGAGGCAAGCCGCACTTCGGACAGATATTCATGTTTTTTGAGCATGGTGTAGGGTAAGAATGCGTGCAATTGCCTTTTTAATTTCTTTGTTTTTAATTTTCCCCCCTCTCCCTAAGGGAGCAGTTTTCTTGATAAGTTCAATTTGCAATTCTTTTAATTTCTCCTCGCGCTCTTCTCGACGCATTCCCTTAACATCATTTATTTTTAAAACAGCCATCTTATTCTTTCTTCGCTTTTCTTTTTTTCTTAGGAGGCTCTTCAGCAACCTCTTCCTCAATTTGCCTGCCTCTGATTTTCTGAAGGAGAGATGCATCTACCGAAATACGATCTTGAATAACCGCGTCGGGCGTTAGAATACTCACTTTTACCCCAACGACGCCAGCAACAGTCTTCGCAACACTTTCAGCATAATGAACAACCTTTGCCTGATCCCCTGTTTTCTTCAAATATCCAAGAGCAAATCTCCAAGACCTTGCACGCTCACTGGGGAGCTTCCCAGAAAGCCGTAGTTCTACTCCAAGAGCACCCGCTCGCATAATTCTTTCTAAAGTCTTATATGCAATAACTTTAAATTTAATACGCCCGAGTCTCTCCAAAGAGAGGGCAATATCATCTACAACAGTTTGTGCATCAAATTCCGGTTTTTCTACTTCCTGAATATCAATATGAGGATTCTCAAGATGAAATCGTTTCTTTAATACCACGGAAAGTTCGTTCAGCCTCTCCCCTCTTCTGCCGATAACAAAACCAGGTTTACTCGTAGTCACAACAATCTTCTCGCCAACAGGAGTATATTCCAGTTTTACATTACTAATTCTTCCTTTTCCGAGAGCGTGCTTCACAAACTCTTTTACTTCGAGCTCCTCTTTCTTGAACTGAACAAATTTTTTTTCTTCCATGTTATGCACAACCCTCATCCGATATTCGTTTATATTGAACAAATTTTTTTTCTTCCATGTTCTTAGTTTATTTTTTCCTTCAATTTATAAATGAATTTTTTTCCTTCCATACTTAGTATACTCACATAACAAACATGGGCAAACATTTTTTCCTTCATCTTACTTCTTCACCTCAACTGATTTTTCAAGTTTCTTTTTTTCCATAGGCTCCCGAATCCACACCTCAACATGCGTCCTCTTGAACCTCATACTTCCCCCCCTCTTGTAGGGTCTTGAGGCATCATTAGCCTTTCCACTAAGTACTGCTTTATCAAGATCAACATTTCCTATACTTGCATTTGCTTGAAGACTCTTCAATAATTGAATAAACGCTTTTGAAGCATTTCTGGGATATCTTCCTTCAGAGATGCCCTTCCCTTTTCTATGAGGAATTTCATACCCTCGGAAAGGAATCGCCTGTTTCTTCTTCAAAACTCGCTGTAAAATCAACATTGCTTCATCAATTTTCTTTCCCTTAATAAATCGTATGATCTCCATTGAATGCTTCTTTGATACAGGAAGGTCTCTTCCACGTGCAACAGCCTCTGTCTTTTTCACCTTCTTTTCTTCCTTTTTCTTCTCAACAGGAGGTTTCTCCACCACCTCTTTCACAACTTCCGGTTCAGCAACTTTTTCCACCCCTTCCTTGCCTTGCTGAACGATGTCGATGTCCATGTTCTTCACGATCTCGTTCTCATGCTGAGCGTTTTCCTTCATCTCCACATCTAAAGTTTCTTGTTTCATTTTATTTCACCGATAGGGCAGCAGAACTTCGAGTCGCGCCAATACCTGGAGCGCCATGCGCAACCTTCCTCCTGGTGATGCAGAATTCTCCAAGACGATGTCCAATCATTTCAGGGATAATCCTCGCGGGAGTAAATTCTTTTCCATTATGGACATAGACGATATAGCCTATCATTTTCGGAACAATAATCATGTGACGTAAATGCGTCCTTATGGATTTTCCTCTTTCTTGGCATTTTTTGCATTTCGCGACAAATCTCTCAATAACATCAAATTGTCGTAGAGCATTTCTTCGTTCCTCGCTTTTGAGGTATTTTGCAAACTCTCGAGTATCTAACTGCTTAAGTGCTTCAACATCTTTCCCTCGAAACAAAATCTCCTTCGCCATGCTATCGCTTCTTCCTCCCTGTTCGTTTTGGTCGCAAATGGCCTACACGTGCCCCTGGGGGGGCATTTCTCTTTGCAATCTTGCTTTTAATTCTTTTCCCCCTCCCAGATCCAAAAGGATGATCAACCACATTCATTTTTACTGCAGATGTCCTTGGCCACAGCTTATTACGTGCTTTCATAAGATAGTACTTTTTTCCAGCTTTCAAAAAAGGCTTTTCAAGCCTTCCATGTCCAGCAATAACTCCTACGGTAGCACGGCATCTTCCATTAAACACTGCTTCCTTTTTTGAAGGCATGAGAACAAAGACTCTTTCACCAATCTTTTTAGTTACCAGTGCAGAGGACCCAGCACTTCGCACCAATTTTCCACCATCTCCAGGAGTAACCTCAATATTATACACGCGGCTTCCTATAGGGATAACCTGGAGAGCTGCAATATCTCCCTCTTTGCTCCATTCTCCAACATGAAGAACATCTCCAACACCCAGGCCTTGGGGAGCAGGAATGTAAAAAATGATTCCACCAAGAACAACCTTCGCAAGAGGTGCCGAATGTCCACTAGAATAGACAAGGTCTGTGATTCTCCCTTCTCCAGAAAGATGAGGATACCCAATTCTGTAAAGATAAGCTTTTCTCCTTACCCTATACGTAAGACTTCCATGCCCTCGTGCCTGTTGAATAATACGTTTGCCCATATTATCTCTCTCCTAAGTTCAAAAGTTTAAATCCAAACTGTTGAATGATTCTTTTTCCCATATTACATGACCCCCAATT
>CAYJRI010000001.1:8812-33150 GCA_964372435.1 Candidatus Woesearchaeota archaeon
GTTTAAATCCAAACTGTTGAATGATTCTTTTTCCCATATTACATGACCCCCAATTTCGTCGCAAGATCAAGTGCCTTGCCCTTCTTTAAAGTGAGGTATGCATATTTTTGGTTATTGCGAATAAACGTTTTGATAGATGAGACTTGAACATCAAAAAGTTTCTCAAATGCTGCTCGAATTTCCTTCTTCGAGTACTTTCTATCAACTGCTAAAAGCAGCTTATTTTCTCGTTCAATAAATTTCAATGCTTTTTCTGTAGCAACATATCTAAAATTCATTTGCCAAACCTCCTTGCCAGATCCTGAATTGCAGCCTCAGTGTAGAGTGTCAATCTTCCAAGAGACCCCTGAGCGAAATCAGAAATTTTCACCGATGATGCTTTCCGGACATCAATCTGATGGAATGCAACACGCTCTTGATCTCCAATAACCATCAACAATCCAGCATTTTCCTTATACCTTCTGCCCCGCAGTTTTCCTTTTCCCGCACGAATACTCTTTTCCTTCAACGCGCGTGTATAAAAGACTCCTAAAATTTTCTCAAGAGCTTTTTTGAATTCTCTATGCTTTATGCCAGCAATTTTGCCCTCAACAACAAGAGGCAGCTTCACTTGAGGGGGAACAGACCCATATCTCTTCTTGAGATAATCGAGCTGTGCAGTTGCATTCATCGCACTTCTCAAGGCAAGTTTCATTTCTTTCTTATTCACCTTTTTCTTCCTCAAGAAAGCCAGAATTTTTGGAGGATGTGCCCTCCTTCCCTTCCGCGCAGAAGCAATTTCAGCACCAATCCAATAAAATTGATCCCCTCTCCTCCACATGACCTTTCGTGGCACCCTTGATATTCCCTTCCCATAAGCAGTTTTCCATTTTCTCCTCGAATGCCGAATATTTCCAGAAGCAGATGCCTGCTTTCCAGCCCTCAAAAAAGGAGCATAGGGTTGTTTTTCCTTGAGAATCTCAACCACTCTCTGTACGATATCTTCTCTCACTTCAGAAGAAAAACAAGACGGCAACTCAATCTCTTTCACTTTCTTTCCCTCAAGGTCGAGAACATCTGCTTTCATCGTAACTCCAAAAATTCAAAATTTTTTTTCTTTGCTTTTTTTGTAGGCCGTAAAGGCCAAGTAAGAAGCAAAGCTCGTTTGTGTGGGCCTTGTAAACTTCCTCGTAAAATAAGATAATCTGTCCGGAGATTTCCATAGTGGGGGAAGCCCCCAGGTGGAGTGATGTCTTTTTCATGCGCATTTGCAAGAGCAAGAATTTTTTGATTATAGGTGATTCTTGCAAACATGCCAAGTTGACCAGCTTGAGCCACACGAAAGGTTACACGCGCAGGATGCCAAGGCCCTAAGGAACCAGGACGTCTTACTCCTTTTTCACTTTTATGGCCTTTCAATCCAAGGCCAAAGCGCTGGACAGGTCCTGCAAGTCCCTTCCCTTTTGTCAGCCCACGAGCATCAACAAGCATCCCAGGAGCAAATACATCTTTGATAGAGAGCTCCTTGTTCCAATATTCCTGCACAAAATTGAATTTATTTTTCAAATCCCCTGCAAGGGCAATTTCTGCAATGTCTGGAGTCTTTTTCACAGCAGTAGCTTTAACAACAGAATATACCAGAACACGTAGATCATCATACGCCTCTAAAGAAATATGCTCAAGAGAAGAGATCTTGCCTGGTAATTTTACTTTTTTCTTCAATTCTTTATCACCCTGATTCATAAAAGAGGCCACCACTTTTTTATCTTTATAAAAGCGAACAGCCAGGATCTTAAGAGGAGGGCATTCGAGAATCGTAACAGGCACAATAATTTTTTTATCCTTCGTTAAAGAGTGTGGTGTAACATCTTTCACAAAAGCACTTTTCATCCCAACTTTATAACCCAAGAATCCAAGGAGATGTTGAGCCTGTCCCTGAAGAGAAGGATGAGACTTGGAGAAGAAAATAGCATTCCAGTTCACACTAGGAATTGATTTCTTTGCCCTTTTCCTCGGCCAAAATTGAAGCGACCCGCTTCGGGGAAAGCTTGCCTTTGCCATACGTTAATCTGGAATGAGATGTTTATCATTTTATCACGATAAATCCAGGTAATGAAACTGGTTTTACCGATCTCAGAATACTTCTGATCAGCAGATGCTACACTCTAGAAAGGGCAATTTATAAAGCTTTTCCTCTTTATCATTACCCTTCATCAAAAAACAACAAAGAATTCCTCTAAACTTGATTCTTGATCTTCCTAAACAACTTTTTATCTCTTCTTCTTTTTTCTTTTCACCAGAATCTTCTTTACCCCTTTACCCCCAGAAGCTCTTTTCAAAAAGAAGGCTATGACGAGGAAAACTAATCCAAGAATGAATAATGTGGAAGTCGCATCATAATCAGCCGAAACTTTAGGAATGAACCCGACAATACTCAGCAAGACCAACACAATCCCAAGAATACCCAAGACAAGCGAAACTTTCCTCATCATCTCTTCCTCCTTAATCGTGTATTCTTGCTGTTCACAACAAGAACACCCCCAATCATAATCAACATAATCCCCAGAATAATTAAAGCCATCTGCGTATCCGAAACAAAACTATTAAAAGCAAGAGTATAAACAATAAAGAGCAAGGTAAAAACCCCTGCAAAAACAAGAAGATTAATACCCAACAACCTTGTATTCACATGTTTTTTCATTTCCCCTCTTTGCACGAGAATATACTGCTTGCAATATACAACAATCAAGTATTTATAAACCTTCCTCCTCTAATAAGAGAATCATTGTAAAAATGAAAGCAACAAAGACCCAGAGTCCTCGATTACACACGCTTTTCACCATCATAATCATCTTTCTCCTCGTGTATGCAGGAGCATTCTTTGTCAGTCTCTTTAAAGGAGATGTATGGTATAAAAATCTCAAAAAACCTCTCTACACTCCACCAGATAAATATTTTTCCATCATTTGGATGGGAGTATTTTTCTTTCTTGCTCTCACCATCAGTCTCCTCTGGAAAGAAAAACATGAAAGACCGCATATCACTACTCTTTTTTCTACAAATATTCTCCTCTCACTCCTTTGGAGTATTTTTTTCTTTGGACTTCATCAGCCAACCTTGGCTTTCTTTGAACTCCTCCTTCTCGTCCTTGCCTCACTAGGGACATTAGTCTATGCCTACAAGATCAGAAAACTAGCCTCCTTGTTTTTCATCCCTTTTCTCCTCTGGATTCTTTTCATCACCTACTTTAATTTTCAGATCGCATTCATTCTATAGTTCTCATTTTATAGTGATGAAGGATACAAATATTTATAAAAAGCAATCTGCTCATACGAGTATGTCCATAGAAGAAAAAGCACCAACAATTGAAGGCATCTTTGAAGTACGAAGAGATAGGGTAATCGGAAAAAACTCCGGCGGTTCTTGGACAAGGGAATTACAGTTAGCTGAGGGAGTGATCAAAGGAATAGCGGAGAGCAAAATAGAGTACGACTCAGCAAATCCTCCTTATCATAAAGGAAAGAAAAAAGAAGGAGTTCATATAACATTAGAAAATGCATTGGGAACTGCTACAGTGGAATTTCCAAGAAGATTAATTGGTGAAAGGCTTCTCATGGGTCAAAGAGCAAGATATGTCAAATTTCATGAATTATACGAAGAGTGTGGTTCTGGTTGCGCGGGCTATACCCACAAATATACTCTCCACATACTAACAGGGCCTTTAGCAGGAGAGGAAATCAAGGAAGAAATAAGATCCTAGACCTCAAAACTCCTCTCCTCTTGAGAGATTTTACCGTCCACCTCAGTCTTCCTGACAATTTTCCCCTTCCTCTTTGCATGCAAACGGAGGAGCTCAGGATCTTTCTCTCCTTGAGGAAAAATAATATCCGTAATATGGTATTCATGGCTCACTTTGATTTTCTTTCCATCAACATCCCACAGAAACCAATCCCTTACCTTCCCTTCATGCTCCAATCCAATTTCAAGAACGCAAAATTTATCATCAATCTTCGCCTCACGAGATTTTCCTGGTTTTGGCAACTTCTTCTTCATTTTCAAAAGAACATCTCCCTCTCCATCAAGAAGTAGGGCATATGTCTTGCCTGCAATCTCCCGAACAGCATCTTCATTTCCAGAAAAATGATATTCAAACAATCCAGCTTTCTTCTTTCCTTGCAATCCCTCAAGAGGCTCCTTGCTTAACACAATCCCTGTAAAATGCGCCCCCAACTCAGCTGCAAAAAGAACAAAATCATAGGCATACTCAGAACTTCCTGAAAGCTTAATCTTGTTGCCCTTCGTAAAATTCAAGGCTGCCCTACCAGAAAAAATACCTTTCCCAAATCGCACGAATTGGCTATGCGCATGCTCATCTTTTTCTCCAAAAAAAATCTTCTTGATGAAAGACGCCATTTTCTTAAACAAGGGCAGAGAAGAACATTTATAAACTTTTAGCTCTTATGGGGGGAATGGTTGATGAAAAAGATATCAAAAAATTTTCAGTTATTTTTCTTGCACTTTTTTTAGTGATCCTCAGTTTTATCATTATCCATCCAATTATTCTTGCGATTATTGCAGGGCTCCTGCTCGCATATATCTTCCATCCTGTCTACAAAGCACTCCTCAAGGTTTTCAGAGAAAGAAACACAACAGCATTTATCATGTGTATTCTTATCCTCACCCTGATCTTTCTACCCCTTTGGTTTCTCGTTCCCGCAATTGTAAAACAGGTATTTGACTTCTACTCCTACACGCAAACAGCAAATCTCGCGGGCAAGATTAGGGAAGCCTTTCCATCGCTTTTCGCATCAGAAACCTTCTCCAGAGAATTTGGCACTGCTTTTAACAATCTCATCAGTAAGGCAGCAAATGTGATTTTGACAGGCTTTTCCAACCTTCTCGTAAATGTCCCTGTCATCCTCATACAGACCGTGGTCGTTTTATTCATCTTTTTCTTCACCCTAAGAGATGCTGAGAAACTAGGCTCCTACGTAAAGAGTCTTTCTCCTCTGAACAAAGATTTGGAAGAAAATCTCGCAAAACAATTCCGAGACATCACTTTTGGCGTTATCTACGGTCAAATTATTGTAGGAGTCATTCAGGGAGCTTTAACAGGCATTGGCCTTGTTATTTTTGAAGTCCCCAATGTTCTTCTTTTGACAATCATAGCAATGTTTCTTGCTATCATTCCTTTTATTGGAGCCTGGCTTGTGTGGCTTCCAGCAGCAATCCTCCTGGTCACTTCAGGAAATGTGACGCAAGGAGTTGGTCTTCTTATCTATGGAGCTATCTTTGTTTCATGGATTGACAATATTATCCGTCCATACGTCATTTCAAGAAGAGCAAAAATCCACTCCGTTGTCGTCTTTGCAGGAATGATCGGAGGCCTCATTATCTTTGGAGTCCTAGGAATCTTTCTCGGCCCATTAATTCTTTCATATCTCCTGATTCTTGTAGATCTCTACAAGCAGAAGAAGTTGTTCGCATGATGATGTTTGTCAAATTATACAAGTATAAAATTAAGAAAAAAGATCTTCAAAAACTCAAGCGTATACACAAAGCTGCTCAAAAAATCTACAAAAGACATGGAGCCAAGCACTCATGGACGGTTCTCTTGAGAAGAGAAAAAGGACTGATCAATGTCCTTGAGCTTAATATCTATACCTCAAAGAAGCACTTTCTCTCTGTTAAAAATAAAGTTGATCAAGACAAATCCATTCATCCTCTCTTTGAAGCATTTCTTAATATCCTTCATAAGAAAAGATATTATGAGGAAGAGTGGAAAACCTATAACTGATAAAAACCTATATAAACTCCCACCTCCTTGAGAAAGAAAAGAGTGAGAAGATGCAATTCCGTCTGAAATCAATGACTTTAAGTGCTGGACGTCCTGTCGTTATTCTGAGCCAGACACTTGCAGAGCAGCTTGATATCCATACTGATGAAAGAGTGATTATCAAAAAAAATGCGCACAAAACCATCGCAGTCGTCGACATCACAAAATCCCTGCTTTCAGGAGGAGAAATTGCAGCATCCTCAGAAGTCCTTGCAGCTCTGAATGCAAAAGAAAATGATAGTGTAGAAATTTTTCCAGCCCCAAAACCAGAATCCCTTTCCTACATCAACAAAAAATTGAATGCCAAAACCCTCTCTAGAGAAGAGATCTCAACCATTATCAGTGATATTGTTGAGAATGCATTAACCGAGGCAGAGATCGCGTATTTTGTTTCAGCAGTCTACAAATGTGGGATGTCTCTCAAAGAAATCGCCTATATGACAGAAGCACTTGTCAAAACAGGAAAAACCCTTGGTCTCAAAAAGAAGAATATTGTAGACAAACACTCTATTGGAGGGGTTGCAGGAAATCGCACCACTCCTATTGTCGTTTCCATCTGCTCCTCTCTCGGATTGACGATGCCAAAAACCTCATCGCGCGCAATTACCTCTGCATCAGGAACTGCAGATACCATGGAAACGCTTTGCAAAGTGGATTTTTCTATTCCTGAACTCAGAAAAATTATTGAGAAGGCTAATGCTTGCATGGTCTGGGGAGGCGCAATCGGCCTTGCCCCAGGTGATGATAAGCTCATCCAAGTTGAGCGGAGACTGAATCTCGATCCAGAACCACAGCTCCTCGCCAGCATCATGGCAAAAAAACTCGCAGTAGGAAGCAAGTACATTCTCATTGATATTCCTCACGGAAGAAGCGCGAAAGTAACCAGAGAAGAGGCAAAACATCTTGAGAAAAAATTTCTTGCCCTGTCAAAATACTTCCGCCTCAACCTGCAATGCACTCTCACTGATGGCTCACAGCCAATCGGAAACGGTATTGGCCCAACCTTAGAGATGAAGGACATCCTCACTGTCCTGAATCGTGGAGACTGGCAGGAAGTACCTGATCTTGAACAGCGCTCTCTGCATTTAGCTGGCATACTTCTTGAAATGTGCGGGAAAGCAAAAAAACATCAGGGAAAAAGTTTGGCAAAAAAAATTCTTCACTCAGGAGAAGCCTACGGCCAGTTTAAGGCAATCATCAAAGCGCAGAAAGGTTCTATCAAGAAATTAAAAGAGGCAAAATATGTCCATCCCATTACTGCTGAAAAAAGCGGAAGAGTCCATGTCATTGATAACAGAAAAATAAATCAACTCGCAAGGATAGCAGGTTCACCCGTTGACAAATTAGCAGGGATATACCTCAACAAACATCTTCTGGAGAAGGTAGAAAAACGAGAAACACTTCTGAGCATTCATGCAGAATCAGAACAAAAACTCCAGGACGCCCTGAAATTCTACAAAATTCTAAAACCCTTTTTGATCATCTAATGCACAAGAAAAAGTTTTCAGGACTGAAGTATCCCAAGCTAACGGTCCTTGTGGTGTGCACTATCTTGGCCTACCTCCTCTTCGCCTCTCCGAGAGTACGGTCAGGCATGCAATCTCTGGGAGAACTGAGTTACTGGGGGATGTTTATCGCTGGCATGCTTTTTTCCTTTGGATTTTCAACACCTTTCGCCGTAGGATTTTTTGTTACGATACATCCATCAAATCTGTTCTTTGCATCAATCATTGGAGGATTTGGAGCACTTCTTTCAGATATCCTCATTTTTAAATGGATCAAATTTTCTTTCATGGACGAGTTTATGCAACTTAAGCATACTCTTGCAGCGAGGAGAATTAAAATTTTTTTGCATCGTCATGTTCATTTTAGAATCGGTAATTATATCCTCTATACACTCGGGGGCATTATTATCGCTTCGCCCATTCCTGACGAATTTGGCGTAAGTATGCTCGCAGGACTAAGCTCAATTAAACTTTCCAGATTTGCACTCATCAGCTTTTTTTTGAACGCTCTAGGAATTTTTCTGATGTTACTATTATAGTAGAAGACCTTAATTGCAGGGTAGATACTCCAACTTGCCCAAGGATACATGCCCTTTATTTTCCTCCTAAAAACGAAAAAGAATATCTGCTGCTAAGGAGCTACCCAAGAGAAAAGAGGATTGTGAATTATTTCTTGTATTTTATGGGGCATTATTTATATCCTTTACTATAGTCCCGTGAAAACCCCCTCTTTGAATCTCTTTGCAACTGGGGGTAAACTATTTAAAAACAAGTACATACCTTATTGAATGGAAGAGGTGTTTTTTTCAATTAGTCTGATCTTAGTGATTGCTACACTTTTGACAATGCTTTCACGGATGATCAAGCAGCCCCCCATTATTGCATACCTCATTGTGGGCGTTTTAGTAGGCCCTCTTTTTTTAAACATCATCAACCCTGCAGATCCTTCATCAGAGCTCATCAAGACTTTTGCCCATATGGGCGTGGCTTTTCTCCTCTTTATTGTTGGTCTGAGCCTGGATTTCCGCATTCTTAAGGAAATAGGGGGAGTTGCATCAGTTGTAGGCCTCTCTGAGATTTTTCTGGTCGGAGGAATAGGGGCGCTGATTGCTCTCGGAATTGGATTTGGCAGCACCACAGCACTTTATCTTGGAGCAGCTCTCGCATTTTCATCAACAGTCATTGTTGTCAAAATTTTATCAGACAAAAAAGAAATCGATACGCTTCACGGCAGAATTGCCCTCGGTATCCTGATTGTTGAAGATTTTGTCGCAGCAATCGCCCTGATGGTGATCCCTCTCCTCAACAGTAATTTCAATATTCTTTTTATCCTTACCAAACTCTCTTTGATCGTAGGAATAAGCTTTTTTGTCTTTCTCATATCCATCTTCGCTTTGCCAAGATTACTGGATTATCTTGCTAAAAATCAAGAAGTCCTTTTCCTTTTTGGCGTCGCCTGGGCGCTTCTCCTTGCCACTATTTTTGATGTCTTAGGATTCTCATTGGAGATCGGAGCACTCATCGCAGGAATGTCTCTTGCATCAAGCAAATATACGCTTGAATTAGGCGGGAAGATGAAGCCACTAAGAGATTTTTTTATGATTCTCTTTTTCGCCTTTTTTGGAAGTCAACTTGCAGCAGGGATAACACCGGCGCTGATTAAATATACGCTTCTTTTTTCAGTTTTTATTGTTTTGGGAAAGCCTATTGTAGTGATGAGTATTCTTCGCATATCGGGGTATAAAAAACGAACAAATTTTCTCGCAGGATCAAGTCTGGCGCAGGTAAGTGAATTTTCACTTATCATCATTCTTTTAGGATTTACATTAGGCCATATAAGTCAAGAAATCATGAGCCTCGCAGTTCTCATCGCCATCTTTACGATCGGAATAAGCAGCTACAGCATCTATTATGCGCATGCGATCTTTTCTAAGATTGCTCATCTTCTCAATCTCTTTGACGGAAAAAAACATCATGACCTCTTTACACAGCAAAAAATAAAAAACTTCGACATCATTCTTTTTGGATATCACCGCATGGGATACAAAATTCTCAGGGCATTGAAAAAAATGCATGCCTCCTTTTTAGTTATCGACTATAATCCTAAAGTGGTTCTCGCATTACGGAAGGGGAAGGTAGATTGCATGTACGGAGATGCTGCAGACAAATACTTTTTAAGTGAACTAGGAATAGGCAAGGCCAAACTCATTCTTTCCACAATTCCCGATGAAACCTCGAACATGATTATTCGAGAATACATAAAGGAAATCAGGTCCAAAGCCATCTTTATAGCAACTGCTGAACAGCCTCGAGACGCCTTAGCTCTCTATAAAAAAGGAGTCGACTATGTGGTCATCCCCCACCACTTGGGAGGAGACTATATCGCCGAAATGATTCTGAAAAATGGTCTAAGAAAAAATATCTACCAATCCAAAGGAAAAGGGCACTTCAATGAGCTTTCAGGAGCGAAGAACTTCTCAAGGTTTTAATGGTATAGTGCCCGTTTATCCTCTAGAGAAACAGATTTTCTCTTTACTTCTCCATCTTTCGAATAATCTCAATAAATGCTGGCCTTGTAACAAGTAAGCCAACAGTAATTCCCATAATCGTCGTAACTGCAAATCCCCTCAACAAGCCAGCGCCAGCCCAATACAAGGGCACAAGTGATGCTAAAGTAGTAGAGTAAGTCGCAACCACAATAAACAATGCTCTTTTCAACCTTTCAATGATCCCTGTCTTTTCCCTTCTCAATTTTGATTCATCTAAAATAACAATCTGCTGATCAACACCCGTGCCAATAACCGTCAAGATACCAGCAATACTTGGCAAATCAAGATTCCATTTGATAAATGCTGCGAGACCAAGAATAATAATAATCTCAGAAAAACTCGTTAGGAGGATGGCCAAAGAGAGTTTAATATTTCTATATCTTCCAAAAACAATCAATGAAACAGCAACAATCGAAGCAACACCAGCAAGAAGAATATACTGTACAAATTTCCCACCCAACACGGGAGAGATGGTGTCCAGTTTCACAATCTCAAGTTTATAAGGAATACTTCCCGTAATAAGAACTGTCTGTAATTTATTCATCGAGGCATAAGCATCATTCCTGGCATCTTCTAGGGTAGATCCAGCGCCAGAACCTTGGATGCTAATCTGCGTCGTTACCCTCCCCTTAAGATCACTGCTAATAAGGAGAGTATCGATGGTCTCTCCATCAATAATAAGATCAAGATTCTTCTCTAAATAACCTCCTTGCAGTGTAGTGTTAACCTTCAGTTGCTTGGTAATATCTGCGTGTCGTTGCGCAGCTTTCTCGCTCAAATAGATAACAAATCGAAATCTGCAGAAATATCCTTCTTGCGTTCTATCACAGGCCTCGATACCTGCACACGTAGCATCATTCCTGCAAACATTCGTAATGTCTTCATTTCCTCCAACAAAGACCGTATCATTTCCTATTCTTGCTTCAAACTTCCCTTGTTTAGATATCAGCTCTTTAATGTCTCGCGGAGTAGCCCCTGCAATCTCAATGAGCATATATCTCTCTCCAGCGAGATCAGAAACTTGCGATACTTTGATATCTTGCAAGCCAAAAACATTAAGTCTATTGCTGGTGATAGCAACAAGATCATTCATTTCTTGTTGGGAGAGTTGCTTCTCTGGCTTTACTAAAGCGCGTGCACCGCCTGCAAGATCCAAACCCGTCTTGATCTGAGTCTTTGGTAGCGTCGCGATAGTTATCTCGGGATATTTGTCAAGATAGAGGATAACACTTCTTTGTTTCGTTGTAAGTACGACTTTAGTGAGATTATCAATTTTCTCTTGTGCAAATGCTTTTGCCAAAACAGCAGAATAGTCGCTGAGTTCACGTATCTCTTCACCATTAACAGCTAAGATAATATCTCCCTGCTTCAACCCTTGCTCAAATGCAGTAGAATTCTTTTCAACACTCGTAATGACCACACCTTTACCAAAGAAATTTGGCCTAATGGCCACTACGGAAAGAAGAATAACAACAATCAAGAGCCAAATCTTCCAACCGAGTTTCATGCTAACCTCCGCTTATCCGCATACCATTTTAAAATACTGGCATTGGTAACCCAGGTATTGAAAATATCGAAAAATAATCCTATCGTAAGGATCGTAAAAATTTGTTTTAAAACATCAGAGATTCCCGAAATAATAAACAATGCAACAACCACAGCCGCTAATGCAGTTAGCGTCATGGTCATTCCTGTCTTAAACGCTCCGTAGATGCGTGAATTCACGCTTTCTCCCCTCGTTCGCAAAACCCTGGTCGTAAGCAAAATATCCGAATCAACAGAATACCCGATGAGCATAAGGAATGCGATAATGCCTGCGCTTGAAACCTGAATGCCTAGAAGGTTAACGGTAACGAGAGTCATTAAAATATCTGCAAACGCCGACAAGATAATTGCAAAACCGGGAACAAATGTCCTAAAGATGAAAAAAACAACCAGAGTCATTAAGATAAATGCAGCAAGCAGTGCTACCTGCAATTGCTTATAGAATCCAGCACTGATGCTCTCGCCTGAGAATTCAATACTGCTATTTTTCTCATCCAGCGGGAATCCTAAAAAATCCTCTAAAAATTTTTTTGCCTCTTCAGGAGAAGACCTTGTTTCAACAATAAAAGCAATTCTTTTTCCCGTGCGCAAATCTGAAATCTCCTTTACCTGAAACTCATGGAGTTTGCCGGATAAAAAATCCTTGAGCTTAACAATATCAACATCACTATTAACTGTAAGAGAGGTGCCTCCTGTGAGGCTGATATCCTTAAGAATGAAGTCATGATGTTTCTGGTAAAATTGGAACATGTAAACGAAAGAGAAAACAAGCAGAGCTAAAGGAATAATCAGCATGATCTTGTAGGTCCGGTCATAAAGCGGCTTTTGAGGAGGGTGTTCGTGACTGCTCTCTTGCTTTGCTTCTGGTTGTAGACGAGGTTCCATGTTCATAACAATCTTTCTTAAGCTGACTGCTTTCCTTTCCTATTTAAATCTACTGGGAGAAAATGCGCCGACCGGGAATCGAACCCGGATCAACAGCTTGGAAGGCTGTGGTTCTGCCGTTAAACTATCAGCGCATAATCTTTCAAGAATAAATACTCTTTTAAAGTTTATTATTAATAAAACACCGACCCATTACTATAAACCTCTCCTAATTTCGTCATAACTATGGCGGCACCTGAAACAGAAAGCGATGTATTTTGTATTTGGGACAATATTATAGGTATTTCTTTGGGAGTAGCACTACTTAAGGATTTGGCAAGAAGATTATTTTTATTTGCTAAATCTGTAACAGTATTTTTTAAAACAACCATGTCTGATTCTATATTTCTTATTTTAGTTTTATGATTATTACTTTCTTGCTGAATATTTTCCATTATATCTTGCACTTTTCTCAACTGATTGATATCTTCATTAAATAATTTTTCTTCACAAAGTTTATACCAAAAATCTCTTTTTTCTTTTATCCATTTCCTTTTCTCAGGATTTGATCCAAAGGTATCGTGACATTCAACACATAAAGGAGCTGCATTATCAAGAGTATCTGAACCATTTTCTTCCTGAGGGATTATATGATGAACTTCGATAAATTTAAATGAATTACAGATACAACATTTATAATGTGCTTTTTCCTTAGCCTTTAATTTTATACTTTCTAGGAATCCCATGAATAATCAAAAATAAATAACTTTAAGAATATTTCCCTATAACTGTCAAATCATAAACCTATGCCCCCGGCAGGACTCGAACCTGCAACCTAAAGGTTAGGAACCTTTTGCGCTATCCAATTGCGCCACAAGGGCACTGATTTTATTGATCTTATTGATCTTATTAAGATGTTTAGGATTAGATGACCCAATTTCTTCCATCCATTTGCGGAGTTGTTTACTTCCTTTTAAAGTTATTCTATCTAATATTTTTCTTTCATATTCTCCTTTTTTGTAAATAGGTTTAAAACCCACACTAATAAGAATATCATATAACTGCTTAATAAGAATTGAAGCTTTCATTTGTATCGAAATGCAAGGATAAGGATGGCCAGCAGGAGTTTTATCTAAATAGAAGCAACCATCTGTATCAAAGATCCCTCTTATAACATATTTTAATTTATCAGAGCCCAAAGAAAGAATTTTATCGCTTATTTTAATATCAACTTTTTTTCCAATAGGAAATCCTAATTCTTCATTCAATGCTTTTAAAAATGTTTTATGAGTAAAGTTTATTTCAATTGCATTAAATTTAGGTTTTTCTTTTAAATAAGCATTTCTATTACAAATTTTTTCAATATTTTGTTTGCAATATAATAAAAATTCTCTATCCAATTTTGCATGTCCACTTATTCCTATCAGCCAAATAATTTTATTTTTCCATTTGTATTTCCCAATCCAACCATCTCCTAATAAAACTCCATATAATTCTAAAAATAACTGATCAGATATATTAAGAATAAATGGTTTTTCATCGTATCTTTTTAACATAGCTTTTTTACCGCCATTTGACTGCCTTTTTCTTATTTCCTCTTTACCATATTTCTCTACAATAATCTTGTAGGTTTTCTTACCGCCTTTAGTTCTGCCCCAATTATCTTCTTGCTTATCTAGAATACTTAATTGATTTTTTATATTTTTAGGGATAAAAATTTCGGGAATATACCTATTTGAATTATAAAACCACATATCAAGCGTATTCTTTGGAATATTTATTTTTTGAGATAATTCATTTAGTGATAAACAATTATACTCTCTCTTTAAAAAATTTAATAATTTCAACTTTGATTCTTTAGATAATAAAACCCTCATTGAGAATCAAATATAGTGAACCATATAAATTTTTCTCTCAACAAACTAAGCTACGAGGGCTTGCCATTACCAAGAAAACATGTTTAAAATACATTGCTTCTCTTTTTGGGAGAATAATCACTTCTTAAACAACCAGAAACCTTTCTTTTCCTTCCTCACCCTTGGCTTCAAGAAAACAACTTCCAGGCCATAAGCCTGCGCAGATTTTGCCTGAACAAGGTCGGAAGTTACAAGAATAGCCTTATGCTTCATTGCGCTTTCCCTTACCATTGCGTCGATCTCGCCATGTTTTGCGTATTTAATCTGATGCTCTCCTGGACGAAGGCCATCAAAGAAAATCTTAATACGATGCTGCCTCTTGAGGTGATGCAGTTTCACAATCTCCTCCAAGCCAATAAATCCTGTTTCCATTCCTTTATTCGCCTGGCTCTCTAATTCAGCCATGACAGCGTTAGGAATAATCAGAGTGCCTTGCAACCCTTTTTTAATTAAAGAAGGGAGAAATTTATTTGCAATAGCAGAAGTATCCACAACATAACTTTTTTCTTTTTTTGAGAATGTCCTTCCTAAATTTCTTCTTGCATGAGACTTAATCTGCCGCATAGAGCGCTTTTTCTGATACATACCATCACCCCTCTTATTCCTTAAAGACAAAGCCACTTTTTAAGTTTATGCCCTTTTCTTTTCATCCCTTAATTTACCATCGAATCCCACAAGACTGCGAGGTTCAGCGCCCCGTCTCAAGACGTATAACTCATTTTCATGCGGGAGACGAGCGCACTCAAATAAGTATCTCTATTTCAACAAATGATTTGAATGCGGGAGAAAGGATTCGAACCTTTGTAGGCACTAAGCCAATGCGTCTCTAAGTTTTTCTTTCTTGTTTAAAAATTCTTTCTAAGGATTTTTACTCTTGAGCGCATCCCGTTTGACCGCTCCGGCACTCCCGCGCAAGCTTAAGGAAGGTGAAGCGTCAGGAAACCTTGGTTTCCTACGCTCCGGCACTCCAGCACAACCTTGCTTATTTTTGAAACTTCAGAATTTATATAATTCTGAGGGTGATCAAAAATCTAGGATTTTTGAAATATATAAATCTCTCTACTAATTCTATTCGTAGGTTTTCCATATTGCAGTGGAATCAATCCCTCCTCGCGAGATATTTTGAACTTTTCTTGAACCTTCTCTAGAGGAATTCCAATCTTTCTTCCCTTCACCTCGAAATACGGCAGAATAATTACCATTTTTCCTCCATCATCTAAAACCTTATATGCTTCTTCAAAGAATTTCTTGTAAATTTCTAACAGCTGAAACATTCTTTCTTCAGCCTCCCTTTCAGAGACTTTGCTTTTTACCAACTCTCCAAGATAAGGCTCAGTCACAATCACTTGCACCTTTTGCCGAATAATACTCGAGAGTTCTCGAGCATCTCCCAAAAAGATATGAGCAGCAGATATCACAGGATAGGTATCCTTTAACCATTGCATATTTGCTTTGGCAGCCTTTATCTTCTCTTCAGAGGAATCAACTCCAATGCAATCAAATCCCATCAACAAAGCCTCTTGGAGAATACTCCCAATCCCACAAAATGGATCCAATAATGATCCAGACTTAATTTGTGAAAGATTGACCAAGATTTTCGCAAGCCTTAAGGAAATTGCCCCCATCACATCCTGATAAGGTCTTCCCACATCTCTCTCCTCCAAAGCCAGAGGATTTGAAACTGCAACAGTTTGAAAAAGCCTGCCTTCCGCAAAAACAAAATCACTTCCTGTTTCCAGCATCTTCTTCTTGATAATTT
This sequence comes from Candidatus Woesearchaeota archaeon, assembly GCA_964372435.1. GTDB lineage: Archaea > Nanobdellota > Nanobdellia > Pacearchaeales > GW2011-AR1 > CAYJRI01. The sequence continues at coordinate 24,766 of CAYJRI010000001.1, forward strand.
CTGATGGAGAAATTTTTAGGGTAATATTCTGTGCCTTAATCTTCTGCCGCTTAAACTCCTCTTTAAAAATCTCAGAAATATCCGAATCGTCAAAATCCTGAAGAGCATAATAAACTTTGTTCGGCATCTGAGTCACTAACTCTGGAACCTTTTGAGAAATTGTTTTTGCAATCTTCACCGTGCCGCCAAGCTCGTCAATAACTGCCCGAGGATCAAGAGGAGCCTCAAGGATGAGATACTTTTCCTTCCTCTGTACAACCCTAAAACTGATCTTTTTCCTTTTCAAATAGGAAATGATCTCAAGATACGACAAGAGAGGATCCCTTCCAAAAAGAAATAAATAATTCATACCCAAGGGAGGGAGTTAGATTTAAAAACCTCTCTTTCCTGGGGAAAGAGAAGACGGCCATAGTAGCCAGGAAATACCTGTTCCCATTCCGAACACAGAAGTCAAGCTGGCTACGTCGTCTGTGGTAGTCTCCCACAAGAGGCAAAGCAGCGATGCTGTCTTCATTCATACTCACTTTCAATAATTCTTAGAGGTAAATAATGCAGCTGTCTTCACTATATTTTTATACTTCCTCTTTCTCCTCCTGATATGAAAAAAAGCTCTAAGAAAGAAGCTGAAAAATATCTCGACATTTTTTTCTCAGAAATAAGGAATAAAACACCTGGAGATGTGAAAAAAATGCTGAAAATAGCCATGTCTCACAACATCAAACTCGAGGAAAAGAGAAAACTCTTCTGCAAAAAATGCTTTTTAGTATATAATCCTAAGAATACGCAAGTCAGAATCAAAAAAGGAATGAAGATCATCAGATGCTTGAAATGCAACTCTCTCATGAGATGGAAGATCAAGAACTAAATGTAAAATCTTCAGGAAGCTTAAAGACCGCAAGAGTCCATTTCATTGCCTCTTCCTGATCCCATCTTTGATAAGCAGTAAGAAAATGATAAAAGGAGAGAGCTCCAAAGACTTGCTCAGTTTTGAAACCTGTCTTTTGCGATGAGCGAAGGGCACGATCATAAACTGCTCCAATCTCACCTCCTCCAGAAGCAAGATCATGAATGAAATCTTCTGGCGGTTCTAGAGGAGAAATTTGTATATCGCTGACGAGATCTTCTGTAAGATCTTTCACTCTCTTTCTTTCGAGACCTGCAGTAACAATAAAGGCGATATCCCCGGATTTCCCCATTCTCAGGGTAAGGGGAGGTTCACAACAAAAACCAGCAAGAAATTCTGCATAACCCTTTTTGATAAGAGAAGCTACTTCAAATGGATGACCACCTTGATCATAATGCAATGACAACTCTCTTAAGGATACTGGAGAGAATCCGCAAACGCCAAGAAGGCAAAGGCTCTTATATTCCCAAAAAACAACATTATCCTCAACAGCATAAATACCCTTAACCATATCAAAACTTCTTAAACTTTGAAACCTTCTCTAAAAGATCCACATGTCCTAAAAATAAGGCTCTGCAGCAATATCTCTCTAAACCTAGTTCATCCATGACTTTCGCAGGAGCCTCTCCTTGCTCTACTCTTTTCTTATACTTCTCCCAAAGATGAGCAACAGGTTTCCCGCAAGACATACATCGAATTGGAATAAGCATCTAAAACTCCTAAAATTCATGGATGCAAGCGAAGAATACTTTTTAAACCTTTCTAGACTGTATCGAGAATGGCAAAATACCGCGTCATCTTTGATCGAGAGGGCTGCATCTGTGCATTAGCCTCCAGCGCTATTCGTCCAGAACTCTGGAAAAAAGCAGAAGATGGCAAAGTCGATCTTATCAATGGCAAGAAGAGAGAAGATGGCAAATACGAATTGATTATTGATGATTCGCAACTCCAGGCTCATAAAGAAGCAGAGCATTCCTGCCCTGTTTTCGCAATCAAAATTGAGAAAATCGAAGAATAACTTTTTAACCTTGTTCTCCCCCATGTGAAGAGGGCCCATTGTCCAGTGGTAGAGCGCGTCGTTCGCAACGACGAGGCTCGAGTTCAATTCTCGATGGGTCCATCTTTATCTTTTGTATCGGCAATTGAAGTTAAAGTAAAAAAGCAAAATCTTACTTTCTTCAAAATATATGCCATGCCCACGCCACCATCAACAATAAGAAGACTAAAAGCAGAATTTGTGTCACAATTTTATACGCGATCTTTGCTCTCTTCTCATTTCCAAGAATGCCCCACATCGTTACATAGAACACTCTGCCGCCATCAAAGATCCCAAGAGGAAGCATATTCACCAAGGCCACGCTTAAATTAATCAAAATAATCCACCACAACAGGTCATAGATGAACACAATCAAACCATGATTGAACTTTGGCTTGTAATACGTTTGTGACTCTTTAAAGAAGAGTGCAATATTTCTTAACTTACCAAGAAGACCACGCGCTCCAGACTGAAACAGCGTGATACCAAGAAATGCCTTTCCAGTCTCCGGATGCTCTCCAAGACCAATTTCGTAAACTTCTCTCTTTGAATCAACAAGTGTCGCAATGCTTACACGATCTCCAGGTTTTTTTCCTCCAAGAACTCTCCTAAGATCAGCATGATTTCTTATTTCAGTATCATCAATCTGAATAATCACTCCTTTCAAACCAGCACGAAGTGCCGGCGTATCTTCATACAAAAGTGTTCTCGTGAAATTATTTGCAAGATGTTCTCGAGTAGTATCAACATCAAGATAATACCTTTTATCATCAACGAGAGCAGTGGTAAAATTATGATCATTAATCACATAATGCTCTCGATAATCAGAATCCAGAATTTTCAAAAGGCCATGCTGACTTACATTTAATCCTCCCACAACTTCAAGATCACTTAGATTCACAACACTGAATGCATAGGCGTCAAAGATCACCCCCCCCTCAACAAAACTTGCAGAGAAAAATCCCCACAAAAGAAGAAGAAAGATCACTGTCATGATAAGATTCGCAAAACTTCCAGCCCCGAGGATAGCCAACTGGTCAGTCTTGCGGATTTTCTGCATTTCTTCTTCATCAGGCTCAACAAAAGCAGCCAGGAAAGGCCCCAAGAAGCCGAAACCTGTTGACTTCACCTTCACTTTATTAATTCGCGCGAAAATACCATGTGCAAATTCATGGCTCAAGGCAATAACAGCAATCGCAATAATCCAATAAGTGAAATAAAAAGGAGGAAGAAAATCAACATTGAATAATTCTGGGAGATAAGGGATCAAAGGGGCCAGGGGCGGAATTTTTACAGCCCTCACCACTTCAGGTACTTTGATGAACACATAAAGGAGCTGGAAGAGAAGAAAGGTCATCACCACCATAGAAACATATCCAATACCAATAATAATCCACTTCAATTTTGCAATCCACCCCCCATAGTGCTGATCAACATAATCAATAAACTTGATCCCGACCTGAGTCCGGTAGAGTAAAAGAATGCCTTCCCACTTTGCCTTAGAACGATGCCGATAGAGAAAAATGCCCACTATAAGAATAAAGAGTACTAGAAAAATAACATCATAAAAGATAAAACTCATGATTCCGTGTCCATCAAGATGATTATATACCTGAATATTTATTTATAAAACTCATGTTCTCTCCAATCAATAGAGCCAGATCTAAGACATTTTTCTATAAAATTCATTCCACTATCTCCCAAACATTAAGCTATTATCAAAAATTTATCTATGAAACTCATTCTATGTACCCAAACAATAAATCACACAAGTTAAAATTTTCATCTTCAATATTTTCGAGGTATATTTTATACACAAGTCACTTAATATATTATTTCTTTCGAATAGGCCGAAACGCCTTGCCTTGGCATCGTCTGCATTTCACTCTTCCCGCCAAGATCTTTCTGGATTCAGACCGAATCTTCGTGCTGCATCTCTTGCAAACAAAAACATTCTTCAGCAACCGATTTTGAGCAGCAAGAATCTTCGCCATATTAACCCCTCTCCAAGATCATATATTCTTCCTCGAGTAATTCAATTTTCATCATCTTAACTTAACCTCTTAATCAGCTTTCTTCCCTCAATAACCCAGTATTCAACAGTATCATTTTCTTTCAACTCCTCCTTCAATTCATCAGTGACATCAATCTCAATGGTTTCAAAACTTTCCAAATCCATGAGACTCGCCTTCTTATCAGTTACCGATAAAATCTGCCCCTTTCTCTTTTCTATCAGAGGTACTTCAAATCGTTCATGCCCAGGAACAGCAACCACACGCTTTTTCTCATCAAGAATGCCCACAGCCTCAATACGGCACTTGCTCGCGCCATGTTTTCCACTCTTGCTGATGTCAATGCTTCTCACAACACAGGGGTTTCCATCGATATTAATCGTAGTCCCTACTTTTATAGCCGTAGCATCAACCAGTTTCAACATACTTGGAGGAGGAAAATATATTTATAAACCTTCGTAAGCACATCATGCAATGAAAATTTCTAAGGAAGATTTTGTTGAGATAGAATTTGTTGGAAGAGTGAAGGACGGAAACATCTTTGATACGAATAAAGAAGAGATAATAAAGAAGGAGCAATTAAACATTCAAGTAAAACCTCTTGTGGTTTGCATTGGGCATAGTATGGTTGTTTCAGGTTTTGACAGAGCATTAGAAGATAAAGAAATTGGAGAAGAATATATCATTGAACTCCCGCCCCAAGAAGCTTTCGGTGAGCGAAATCCTTCTCTCGTAAAAATCATGCCGCTCAGAATTTTCCATCAGCACAACATCGATCCGAAACCAGGCATGTCTTTTGTTATGGACAACTACCTCGTAAGGATCAGCGCTGTCTCAGGAGGCAGAGTTACAGCCGACTTCAACAACCCTCTTTCTGGAAAGAAAATCATCTATGATTTTTCGGTAAAGCGAAAACTTGAAAGTCCAGAGGAAAAGATCAAAGCCCTGATGCAATTCTTCTTCAACGCAGAGATCCCATTCACTTTAGAAAAGGAAAAAGTCATTTTTTATCTTGACAAAAACAAGCCAGAAGAGGCAAATCAAGCACTGATGATCGAAACAATGCGTGAGAAATTTAAGGAGATGTTAAAGCTTGAAGTAGAAGTAAAGCCTAAAATTAATGAAGAAAAAGATAGAAAGAAAGAGCCAGAGAAGAGCGTAATAGATCATAACCGCGACCACAATCATGATCATGAAGAACACGACCATACACATTGAATTTGAGCCATAATTTATTTCTCGTGACTATTTACTTTTCACCATACTTAACTTTAAAAATACATCCCCCTTCTTTTAGAAATGGCAGAGATTTACAAAAGAGATGCTCTAGACATCCCAGAGGAAACTCGGGCTTTGGATAAAGAACTCGAGGAGATCATTAAGAAACAAGCTGCGAAAATAAAGGTTGTCGGCATTGGCGGAGGAGGCGGAAACACCTTGAGCAGAATGCGGGAGATTGGCATTAAAGGTGGAGAAATGATAGCTGTCAATACCGATGCTCAAGATCTTCTCTATTCGAATGCTGACTATAAGATTCTTATCGGCAAGGAGCTAACCCAGGGCCTTGGCGCAGGTTCAAACCCAAAAATTGGAGAAGAAGCTGCAAAAGAATCTGAATCCGAGATCAAGAAGAGACTTGCTGGCTGCGATATGATCTTTATTACCTGCGGCCTTGGAGGTGGAACAGGAACAGGAGCAGCTCCTGTTATTGCAGACATCGCAAAAAAACTTGGCGCTCTCACGATTGGTGTCGTAACCATGCCGTTCACCATCGAAGGAAAGAAAAGAATTGAGAATGCAATCTACGGTCTTGAGCGCATGGAGTCCATTGTTGACACACTCATTGTCATTCCCAACGATAAGCTCCTTGAAATTGCCCCAGAATTGCCTCTTCACACAGCATTCAAGGTTGCAGACGAAATTCTCACCAATTCAGTCAAAGGAATCACAGAACTTGTCACAAAGGCAGGCCTGGTCAATCTTGATTTTGCCGACATTAAAGCAGTCATGAAAGACGGAGGCGTCTCTCTCATAGGATTAGGAGAGTCAGACACAGACGAGAGAGCAACAGCCGCAGTGGAGAAGGCATTACAAAATCCTCTCCTTGACGTAGACATCTCTCAAGCAACAGGAGCTCTCGTAAACATTATTGGAGGCCCTGATCTCAGTCTCGACGAAGCAAGAAAAATTATTGAGCAGATTGGAAATAAATTAAGCGAGGATGCAAAAATGATTTGGGGAGCCCAGATCTCAGAAGACATGGAAAAATCCATTCGCGTACTCCTCATTATCACAGGCGTTAGGAGTAATCAAATTCTCGGTTCAAGGGCAGAGATTCCTGATAAGAAGCAGAAAGAGATCGAGCAGGAGCTGGGAATACGATTCTTAGAGGAGTAGATTTAAAAACATCTTTTCTTTGGTGAAATCATGTTCAATCTCAAAACCTTCTATGAGAAATGCGTAAGAGTCTGGCATCTCTTGAAAAAACCAACTACCCATGAGTTCAAATCCATCTCAAAAATCTCAGCTTTTGGAGTAGGTCTCATTGGCATTCTCGGCTTTGCGATAGCCCTTGTTATGAACATTTTCGTTTAGTCCAAGATTTTTATTCTTCTCGGATGCAAAACAAAGAGGTGTAATCCGCTTGACGCATGGGAAAAGCAACAGGCAATATTTCTAAGCATCGTAGAAAACCACTCGACCAAAAGATTAATAAAGACCGCTTTCCCTCAAAAAGCATCTGCTTCTCTTAATCTTTAGGAGTAGAGGAAACTCAATAGCGAAAATGATTTTTGTTATGAACACAAGAGTAAATAAGGAAGAAAGAAAAGAAAGAGCATGATTTTTGTTATGAACACAAGAGTAAATAAGGAAGAAAGAAAAGAAAGAGCATGATTTTTGTTATGAACATTACATTAAATAAGGAAGAAAGAAAAGAAAGAGCATGATTTTTGTTATTAAAGTTACAACCAACAAGGAGGACAAAGCAGTAGAGATGATTGCTGAAAAATTAGCGAAAGCCCCCTTAGAGACGAGAAATATCTACAGTCTTGCCAAACCGCATGGGCTGCGAGGATATTTCTTCCTAGAAGCTTCAGATCGACAAGCTGTTGAAGATGCAGTGTTTAATATGCCTTACATCAAAGGAATTGTTGGAAAAACCATTACCTATGAGTCAATTAAAAATATGATTGAGCCAGCAGTAACTGTCGTAAATATTCAAAAAGGAGATATTGTAGAAATCATTGGAGAACCTTTTAACAAAGAGAAAGCAAGAGTTTTACGAGTTGATGAGCAGAAAGAAGAAGTTGTTGTCACACTTTTAGGTGCAACTATTCCTATTCCTGTTACTGTAAAGTTAGATAATCTGAAAGTTATCCGCAGGGAAAAAGAAGAAGAGACTACACAGGAGGTTGACATCGAATGAAAATTCAACTCCTCGTTGATGGCGGTGATATGAAACCCGGTCCAGCAATCTCTCAAAAATTAGGGCCTGCAGGCATTAACATGGGAAAATTCATCCAAGAAGTAAACAAGGCAACTTCTTCTTTTAAGGGAATGAAAGTACCTGTCGAGGCAGAGATTGACACAAAAACAAAGACATTTTCTCTGCAGGTCAGGTCGCCACCTGTTGCAGAGCTCTTGAAGAAAGAAGCAGGTATCGGTGCTGGCTCTGGAAAGCCAAATAGATTCAAATCAGCGAACCTCTCCATAGAGCAAACAATAAAGGTTGCAAAAACAAAATTGCCAAACATGCTCGCCAAAGATCTCAAAAAAGCATTAAAATCTGTTGTGGGAAGCTGCGTTTCTCTTGGAATTCTTGTCGAAAGCAAAGATCCCAAAGAAATTGTCAAAGAAATAGGGCAGGGAAAATATGATGCAGATATAAATGAAGAAAGAACAGAAACACCTCAAGAAAAGAAAAAGAAGTTAGATTCCTATTTTTCAGAACTCAAAGCCAGACAAGATGCAATTCTCAAGAAAGAGCAGGAAGAAGCAGCAAAAGCTGCTGAAGAAAAAGCAGCTGCCGCACCTGCAGCTGCTGGAGCAGCAACAACAGCAAAGCCAGAGGCAGGAAAAGCGCCTGCAACTCCGCAAGCCGCCTCTCCAAGCGCAAAACCCGAGGCAAAGAAGAAGTAACACTTATCACTTTTCACACTTTTCAGACAGACTAACATAAGTTATTTATAAAAGATCTTATTTGTAAAAAAAAGAATTCTAAAAAAGATGAAAAGATACTGCATAACTGAAGAATTAAGGGCAGCCACAAAAAATTGCAATAGCTCTTTAGATACAATGAATGCCACTCTTGGTTTTGAAGTAAGAAATATTCTTTATGGAAACACAAGTATTAGAGAAGATCATTTAGCTAAACTAAGTTATGTCAGAATTGAAAACCACACACTTTAGTGTGTGGTAGTATCTTGGGTTTT
>CAYJRI010000002.1:0-2068 GCA_964372435.1 Candidatus Woesearchaeota archaeon
AGTATTATAATAAAAAAGACCTTCGAAAATATCTGGAGGAGGAACAACATGATGATCAATCCAAATAATAGGTAAAATCTTCTGATGAATCTCCTCAAGAAATTCCCTTGCCACAAGAGCCTTGTCTAAGATAAAAACAGCATCGGGTTTCAGCTCATTCACTTTCCGAACATAACCTGGATTCAGATCAGGAAATGATTTTATAACAACACCCTTCCCTCTGCCAATTGCCCTCCTCAAAAGAAGAAAGCTGCACAACCCATCCACATCATTATCGAAAAAGAAAAGAGGATTTTGCGCTCTCTCAAGGTGCTCGCGGATTTCCGAAAGTTGTTTTTCAGCTAACATTCTAGAATGAAGAGAAGAAGGTTTTTAAATCGTTTGTTGAGCATAATGATTTTTATAAAGAGAACAAGAAATCATCATACATGCTCCCCAACATTCAAGGGCTTGATCTCGAAGCAATTGCAAGTGATCTTTATAATCCAGAAATTTAGGAGGCATCATCCTCCCGTCTCTTTTACCTCGGCACGCGATAGGAGAAATTCTTGAGGAAATTGAATGCTCAAAAGATGTATTTCAGAAGGTTCCGGAACACTATGGAAAAGCAGTTCAAAAAATGAGTGTAGGGTATATTGGTGAAGCTGATCAAGAGCATAAAATAAATGTTCGCTTCCAAAAAATTCAAGAATTCGTATCAGCCTTTATTCCATGGTATGAGGACTTAGGGAAAAGAGCTTCTTTCCTTCCAGTCCCTATCAACTCCGTAGGGATCCATCTCTATTCGCATTCAACTGGAGGAATCTCTCTTCATCGTGACGAAAGCAAATATGTAAATCTCATTGCTATTGTAAATCTCAAAGGAGAAGCAGAGTTCTATCTATCAAAAAAAAGAGAAAATCCGGCACAAACACTCAAAACAAGTCAAGGGAGTATGATTCTCATGCGTGCACCAAGAAATGACAGTGAAAAAGGAATGCTCCCTTATCATGGGGTTGGAAATGTAATTGAAGAACGATACTCCCTGATCTTACGAAGCAGAATCATAACTAGCACCTGAAGAAGACGAAGAAGATTTGATTGACGATGGGAAACTTTGATAAAAACATTCTCAAATCAGAAAAACACATGCCACCCAACCCTAAAGGGTTGGGTTTGTGACAGGCATGTGTTTTTGGGACTTCGGAAACAGAAGTTTCCGATAGCTCTCAAAAGCAAAGCTTTTGAAGCTTCAGAAATCGAAGATTTCTGAGAGCTATCAAAGTCTGATGACTTTGAAGTCACGAAAAACCACCATTCATCTCCGCATTAAAAAGCGGAGTCTTCTGGTTTCTCCTGATAAGAGAAGAGCCTAAATTTTTGTATATAAATTATATAGCTTTAAAATTTTATGAAAGGCAAATGTAACTTGAAATCATTATTATGGATAATTCTGTTGATTAAGTCACATCTTGTCAGAATTATCCAGATAGAAAATTCTGTACAAAATGTTATACAATTAACAGAATTTTCTATAAATCTTCTTCCCCAAAAGCTTCTTTACCCCTAAAAAAGGAGAGAGCTAGATTTTTTTGCCTACCATAATCTGCTCTTTGAGGAGGAGCATCTCTCTTTGGAAGTCCTCACTCTTTACTCCAAGCACCTTCGTCATATCTTCAACATGAACAGAGAAAATGCCGCTTAAATTTCCAAAATGCTCAACTATTGAGTGTATTTGATGCTCTGACAATGATGTCTTTCCAAGCAAACGATGACCTCTTGGCGCTAACTGCACTTCAAGCGACTGGTCAAATAATACTCTTGCTAAGTTTGTCATATCAAGAAGGCTGTCAAAATCCATTGCTGAGAGCATTTCAGAGGACTTCATACTTTCTGCACCAAAGTAATCTTCAAGGATCAATGCTCGATCTCGCTCAATATTCTTCAACAACTCTCTCAAACGCATGCGCACAATAATGCCTTCTTTTCCCAACTCAACAATGCCCCTCTTAATGATCTCACTCATTTTTAAAATCACTTCAATTCTCTGCAAAAGAGAGCAAACATCGCTCACAGCGACCATTCCCGT
>CAYJRI010000002.1:2078-8591 GCA_964372435.1 Candidatus Woesearchaeota archaeon
TCACTTCCAAAACATTCAAATTTGTCAGAAGTTCATCATACAGCTCTCGCTGTTTCTCAAGAATCCTAAGTGTTTCTGTAGTCTTTCTCAAAATTTCATCAGAACTTACTAACTCATATTTTAAGTTCTTATAGAAAAGCGTTATCTTATTCCTCCGCTCTGAAATGGCGATAACCAAGGTATTCGCCTGCTTCGCAGTACGCTCTGCAGCGCGATGTCTTGTCCCAGTCTCATGTGTAGAAATCGTAGGGTCAGGAACGAAAAGTACATTCGCATAGAGAATTTTTTTCAAATCATCAGACAACAAGATACCACCATCCATCTTGCATAACTCCATTAATCGTTGAGGAGTAAATCTGCAGTCAACTTTAAAGCCTCCCTCAAAAAGATGCTCAATACTCCCTGTCGAAATCACAATAAGAGCTCCCATCTTCCCGCGAACAACGTCATCGATCGCAGCTCGCAAAGGGGTTCCTGGGGCCATAAGCCGCAAGATATCAATCAGCTCGTCAGCCTTCTCTTTCCTCTCAATCAAATGCTCCTCTTTGTTTTCCAATTCTCCTCTCATGTAAACCTCTCTTTTTCTTGAAAGGCACATCCTCTATTTAAATGTTTTCCAAAATCGGGCTTTGTGGAGGGCCCAAAACACAGAGCACGAATCTTGGCTTCGCCAAGGCGCGATTCCTTCAGAATCGCGGTGCTCTGTGTTTATGCATAAAGCACTTCAGGAGACTTTTTCAACAGAGCTCCTAGACTGGAAAAAATTATATCGCAACCTTCACAGACTTTTTAAAGATAGAGCATCATTACACAATGATGAACAAAAAAGCATGAAGAAGCAGAAAAAAAGAAAATACGTCGAGGGAGAAGAAAAAATAACCAAATCAAAAAAAAGTGAAAGAAAAAAAGAATTTTATCGTCGGAAAAACGACGCTGATCAAGATAGAAAACTTTAAATACTCGTTCTATCATAAAAGAACATAAAGAGTGTTATGTTCAAACAAGATAAAAAAAGCAGATGGACGAGCATCATTATATGTACGAAATCCTCCTACATCAGGATCTCCTGAATTCTCAAAAAAAGAAAAAGGAGGGGGCAGATGAGTAATGAGTTTGAAATCGGCTTTGGCCCCCATCTTACCTTGGACCTCTATGGATGCAACAAGGAAAAGATTTCAAATCTGAAATATATCTATGATATCCTAGATCAGCTTCCTGAGGTGATAGGCATGAAAAAAATTTCCCCTCCAAACATCGTTTTCTATCCAGGAAGTGAAGGGACCTTTGATAAAGGAGGGATTAGTGGTTTTGTGTTGATCGCAACATCTCATATCTCAGTACACACCTTTACCGAACAAGAACATGCCTTCCTTGATATTTTCTCCTGCAAAGACTTCGATGTCGAAAAAGCTGAGAAATATCTCATAGAAAAGTTTGAAGCAAAAAAAGTTGACAAAAATCTCTTTAGACGTGGACTCGAATTCCCTAAATCCATCCCTCTTGTCCAAAAATTTGTGAAGAAGGAAAGAACAAGAATAACCAAGAAGTAATGCTTCTGAGCAAGAATCCAGAATTCTCCCTAAAATACCAAAACGAAATATTTTATAGCCGAGAACTTCAGTTTATCTCTATTTTATCATCAATGCTGTGGGGAAAGACTTTGATCTTTCGCTATATCTTTTGTTGGTTTTATGATATATCCTCGAGGAATGAATTGTTCTGGCAAACCTCTAAGAATTCTTTGAAGGAGAGTTTATCTATTTCTTTTTCCCATCAATAACTTCTTGAACCGTCTTATAGAGTTCACTTCCTTCCCGATAATCTGCTGGCAGAACAAAATCGCTGTCTCGTGCAAGTTTTTTCGCTCTTTCATGCGATGCAGAGATTGCTGGATCATAAACACAAATTCTCCTGCATCCTTCACCTCTTAGAAATCTGAAGACATTTCTGTCATCATCACTGATATAGACCATCTCTGAAAAAGGAAATTCATACTCACTACTTTCCTTGGCATCCAAACCCTCTTCAGCAAATTTCCCTCTGCTAATTCTCACGAGAAAGTTAATTTTTTCCCGAGAAGAACATGTCCTTCGAATACCCTCAAGAGATCCATTGCTGCCCTCATAAAATACATTTGCCGCAATCGAGTGCATGAAAGGGGCCAAGACAGATCCTTCAAGAACATGCTGAATTCCGCTACTCAAGAGATGATGAGAAACTGGGAGTAAAGAGAAAAATTCCGGCAAACCTGGATAGAGCATCTCCTCGAGGTATTTCCCAGCCTCATGAAGACGGGTAATGTTTATTGAAGGATAAATTCCACGCTGAATTTGCGAGACGAAATGGGAGAGATAAACAATATCCTCTCCAGGACGCATCCCGCTCCCTTGAGGAAATCCCTGGATCTCTTCCACCCTCCTCCAGAAATCTTCAGACTTTATCCCCCTTTCCCTGAACTCCTCAAGCCGAAAGATAAGATCAGGATGATATCCTCGAATAAGAGTATGATCAACATCATACACGATTGAGTACATACATACACTCTTCAGAAAATATTTATAAAAGTATAGCACCCAACTTCAGGAGTTACATTCCAAGAGATCCACACGAAAGCTTTTTAAATACATTTATTGATGGTAAAACATGAACAAGTGGTTAGAACTCTTGATAGGAATCATCTTTGTTGTGGTGCCAATTCTCGTTGCATTTTGGACACCAGCATCAGGCACCTACGCATGGATCCATGTTGGTGAAGAAGCACTTGATTTCCTCCAAGGCGGAATTTTCTGGTTCCTGGTGGGAATAGGCGCTTTATTCATCCTTCTCGGCATCAGCGATATGAAAGGATAAGAGGTGTTTGTTTTCTTTTTTGAAGAAGAGCAAAATATTAATACAACCTTTCCTTAAAAGGAAAAAGAGGCTACCATGCGTTTGAAATGCTCCATCTGCAGGCTACCCCATCATGAGAGCAAGTGCCCTCTTCTTTCTACGTTAAAAGAGGCCTCCCCAAAAGTGAAAGAACATTTCTCAGGCTCAAGCCCTCCAGAAATCTTCGTAGGAAGAATAGGGTACCCTTATGTCTACACAGGCATTCTCGCTCCCCAGGAATATGGATCGACAGAATCCTACTCCATGCCAGAGCTCTGGCATCAAGAAAATGCGTCTCTTCAAGATATTATCGCTTATAGAAGCAGAATGATTTACTCCAGATTCAAAGCAAATATCAAAGAGAAAAAATCCCTCATCCAAGGGATGCAGGAAATCGCCCTCGCCTCTCAGTCAGTATCAACAGAATTTTTTCTTAAAAAAAAGCCAGCATTTAAAATCAATTTCTCAACCCATACACAGATCATAGGTAATCCAGCTCCTCTCGAATTTCTCAGGTTAGAGGAGAATCCAAAAGTAGAAAGGAAAGTAGACTATCTCGTCAATGACACAGAAGTCAAAGCATCAATAGCAGTCCAGGAATTATACAATTCAGGCATCCAAGTCAGCAATATTATCAAAGTTCTGAGTGCAGGTATGTTAGGCATCAAGTCCAACAGAAAGCTTGTACCGACAAGATGGAGTGTCACAGCCACTGACGACACGATCTCAAAACAGCTCCTTAAGAACATCCGCCTCAACCCTTCAATCAATGAATATCAAGTCTTTACAGGAGAATACGTAGGAAACCATTATGAAATACTCATGATTCCAAGAAAATGGAGTTATGAAGTCATAGAGGCAAAATCCCATAGCACCTTGTGGAACCCTTCGCAACAAATTCATTTCTGGCAAGATTTTGAATCCTTCTTCCCGAGAAAAAAGTATGCAGAAGATGTCACAGGAGGATACTACGCACCGAGATTAGCAGTAACAGAGCATCTCTCTCGAGTAAGGAGGCAAGCCTCTGTTCTCATCTTCCGGGAAGTGAAACCAGAATATGCCTACCCCTGCGGCGTAGGAATCTTGCGAGAAACCTGTCGCTCAGCCTTGCAACAAAAGCCTAAGAAGTTCAATACCTTAAAAGAAGCTCTTGCAGATGTCCAAACAAGAATCACCATTCCTATCTCATTATTCACAGGAAAATCCCAGCTTCTGAAAGAAATAAGAGAACAGCCCACATTGAGTCAGTTTCTGTAAATTATCCGCTTTCAAACTGCTCCCTAAATTCTTCAGCAATACCTTTTTAACCACTCCCCTCCTCCTGTAAAAAACAGGAAAAGTAAAATGCCCTCCTTCGACCTCATCGGATCCATCGCAATCCTCAAATTTACCCAAGAGACTTTAAAAGAAAAAAAGAGAATCGCAGAAATGCTTATGCTGCAGAATAAGCATATTACCACAGTCCTCGAAAAAAAAGAAAAAATCAAAGGCCGTTTGAGAACTCTCAAGACAAGATACATAGCAGGCATCAAAACCAAAGAGGCCTTGCATAAAGAAAATGGATGCCTCTTCCATCTGGATGTGGAAAAATGCTATTTCTCTCCTCGTTTAAGTAATGAAAGACTAGAAATTGCAAAAAAAATTAAAAAGAAAGAGAATGTCTTGGTAATGTTCTCAGGCATCGGAGCCTACCCTATAGTTATTGCCAAGCTTGCAAAACCAAAATCCGTAACAGCCATCGAACTCGGAAAAGAATGTCACAAATATGCCTTGGAAAATGCAAAAAGAAATAAGGTCAATATCAGCCTCTTCCAAGGCGATGTGAAAAGAATAATCCCAAAACTTATCAAAGAAAAGAAACTTGAAAAATTCGATAAAATCATCATGCCCAGACCGCAGCTCAAGGAAACCTTCCTCAAGGAAGCATTCCTTGTTTCCAAGAAAGGCACCATCATCTTCTATTATGCCTTCTGCCAAGAAGATGAATTAACAAAGATAATTTACACCATAGAAAAAGAAGCGAAAAGATCGAGAAAAAAGATAGAGATAAAAGACGTCAGGAAAGCAGGAGACATTGCGCCCTATAAGTATAGATGGAGAATAGAGTTTGAAGTGAAGTAGAGTGCAGGGTGAACGCAACGCAGTTCATATCGAAAGATATTAAAGCTCCATCTTCCTCTCTTCAAGATGAAAAAAGAGGCAAAGCGCATCACAGGTTTTCTCTTAGTCATCATAGGAATATTCCTCCTCCTTCAAGGCTTCTCAGGAATTACAGGAGGAGTAACCTTCGAAGGAATAGGAAAAGCAACCAGTGCACTTCTCGGGATCATAATTCTCTTTGCTGGAATCCTCATCCTTGCTACAGGTGAGAAGAAAAAGAACCTAGAGGCTTACGTTACAAGAAATTACAAAAGCTTTCGCAGCTACCTCGAAGAAGGAAATTTTCGCAATCTTTCCACCAAAAAGCAGGCATATTATTTTCAAAAGCTCAGAAAAGAAATGATGGACCTGCCATCTGAAGAAAGAGAATCCTACGCAAAAAGAAAACTCTATGAACTCTCCCAGGGTGATGAGGGAATTCAGTCAGTATACGATGATATAGCGACAAAAGTATACGAAACCCTCATCCTCAAGCACGCATATGGTCATCATACTGAAAGCATTGCTGACATTGAGGACTGGGCCTCTGGGGGAAGAATCTCAAAGAGCGAGGTTAATGAAGTGATCCAAGAAGAAGCTGATCAAGGAAGATTAAAAATTGTGAAAAATTCAGTATCTGTCTCTATGGACAGGAAAAAGCTAGAAGAAATTATTGATACGTATGGGGACAGTATGAAGACAGCAGCAAGAGATGAATTTGAAGAGTTGAAGAATGGAAAGATCCCTTCAGGAGTCAGATGACTCTCGGTAAGCATCCAAAAAGCCTTGTGAAGTCCTCTCCTCATATTCATCAAGATACCTCCTTCCCGTTTCACTCTGTGGATTCAACTGATAATTAAGCACTCCCTCTTCAGAAAGTCCAGCAAGAATTTCAAGAACTGAAGGAGAATCTAGTTTAGTGGCTCTTTGAATATCTGCCAAGGACACAGGATTGTCTCTATGAATAAAAAGATATTTGACAATACGAGCTTTGCTCTCTTCACTAACCTCATCAGCCATATCTCTCTTAAGGTTTCCAGGATATTTATCCTTTTCTCTTCTCTGGGATAATCGTCCTCTGGCCTCTACAACCATGCTCTGATAGAGTTTTCCAATCTCTTCATTTCCATAATTTTCAAGGCTCAAAGAATCGCGAGCGCCGCTCAATTGAGACTGATATCTCTCAATAAGCTCTCTTTTCAGATCAGTCTGAGATGTAAGACGTGAGGCTCTAATTCTTCTCCTGCTATGCTCGCCTAAGAAAAGCCTTAATTGCTTTTCTTGTTCTCTTTCAAAAAACCCCAGATCAACATACTGAAGCATGCCACCCTAAACTAAAAGGACTTTATAAAACTTTCTATTTGTAACTACTTAAAAGAAATAATAGAATCGAGTTAAACTTACCGCTTTTTAAATTCCTAAGCAGTATAAAATATATACCACGAGTTAATCCATTACCTCTTAGTATATACAACAAGTTAGAGAAGCCACACAATCCTCACTGCC
>CAYJRI010000002.1:8691-19950 GCA_964372435.1 Candidatus Woesearchaeota archaeon
CTAACACAGTATCTACCTCTTAAAGTATAAAAGTTATACAATCTTCACTGCCCTAACACAGTATCTACCTCTTAAAGTATAAAAGTTATACAATCTTCACTGCCCTATGGAAATACTCCTGCACAATCTCCTGCATCTCCTCCAGCCTCTTCTTATTTCTTCCGATAAGCATCGCCTTGCTCTGTCTTCCTGCATTGATCACCATTTCATTCGGTGTAAGGTCTAGAGACCTCAGTTTAATGGGGTAAACCAAAGCAGTGATAAACTGCCAAGCATCTGCATCCCCTCCTGGAGCTGAAACGATCTTCACTTTCTTTCCTAAGATCTCAAAGAGTTTTTTCACGTTCCTCCCACCCTCACCAATTGCCTTTGAGAGAAGGTGATAAGGAACAACAAAAATAATTTCGTAGTTGTAGGAAAAGCAATACTTGGTCCTTACTTTTGTAATTTTCTCAAACAAATTTAAATAACGGATAGATCTCATATCAATAGTTTTCATGTTTCTCAAAAGGCCATCTGCTATTTAAAAATATCTCCCTTTGCTTTCAGAAAGCAATACACTCGCTGAACTCTGTAAAAATCACCTGCCATGCTCTGCTTACTCTTTTTTATCACTTTTCTCTTTTTTCACCAAAGGCCCAATCACTTTCACAAGCAGCCCTGGAAATCCTGTCCCCACAGGTACGGGTTGATTAAGAATAATATTTTCAATCACTGATTCTAATTCATCCCTGCTGCCTTTGACCGTTGCATTCACAAACTGCTTGATAGGAGTTTCAAAACTCGCCCGAGCCAGAATACTTGATTTATCAGAGATAATTCCCATCCTTGTTACTCCTTTAACATCTCCGGAGGTAGACATGGCATCAGCAACAAGTTTCAAATGCCGCGCATCAATATCAAAGCCCTGTGAATTAATAACCTTGTTGATCTCAGACATAATCGCATTTCTTGCAGCCTCGATGCCCAAAACATCTGCAATCTCGTAAAGATCATTGGTCGTTGTGCGCTCAGCATCAATACCTTTAAAATGAATAATCTCTTTCAAATTGCTTCCATACGTCAGAATCACATAATCTCTCTCGCGCTTCACCACAAGAATCTCTCGAATTCCCTTCACTCCTGAAATAATCGTGTCCTTTAATTTCTCTTTCATTCTGTAAAGCTCTTTGAAATCTACGTCTTTAACATGCACAAGTAAACTATGTTCTCTTGCCCTCACATGATACCCCTTCTCTCCCAATCGCTCAACAATCTTATCAATCGAGGTGTGCGTCGCTCGAACCGCGGCAGAATCAAGAAAGATCTCAATCTTTCTCCCAGAAAAATCCACTTTAAGCTCTGAGACAATTTCTGAAATTCGAACTTCTTTGATTTTCTCAGCAATGATCTTTACATCCTTCTCATTATTATGCTCCCTATCTGTGTAAATCTCCATCTGCGGAGTTGAAGGCTTTTTCCGCGCATCAAAAATCTCAATAAGTCTTGGAAGCCCGCCGGTAATCTGCATTTCTTGAATCCCAGAAAAGTGGAAAACATTCAATGCCATTTGCGTCGAAGGTTCTCCAAAAGACTGAGCAGTCACAATGCCAATAGCCTCTCCGGGAGCAACTTTTTTGTTCAAATGAAGGGTAGAAACATCAATCCCATCATCTCCATAAATAAATTCGACAATATTTCCAGAAGCATCTCGCACAGTTCCATCATACTCCGCCTTCAAATCCTGCAATGCATTTGCCAATCTTCGATAGAGATATCCTGACTTTGGTGTCCTCAAAGCAGTATCCATAAGAGAGTCTCGCGCTGTGATAGCCCCAAAAAAGAACTCTGCCGGCTTCAGACCCTTGAGGTATGACGAGTAAATAAATCCTCGCGCTTCAGGAGAGAGATCATGCTCTTTAAAATGAGAAAGCGTCCTGTTCGTAAATCCAAAATTAATTCTTCCTCCAAAGAGCGCTTGCTGTCCGACTGAGCAAGCAATCTGAGTAATATTCAAGATATTTCCTCCAGCTCCTGAAAGAATCATCGTGTTTACAGGATTTTGCTTTGGAAATTCTTGCTTCACAATCGCCCCGATTTTTGTCCTCACTTCATTCAAGACCCGCAAAATACGAATCTCCATACTCTCCTCTTTTGATTTCCCCGGAATCAGCTCCAAGGTATTATCGAAATAGGAAGAAATAATTCTCTTCGAAGCATCTTCAGCCTCTTTGATAATGGACTCTGTTCTCTTCCTCGTTTCTTGAGAAACATCAAAATCCCTAAAAGATATAGAGAAACCTTCCTTTGAAAGATAAGATGCGCCTAACCGAAACACCGTTCTCAAAATACTCAGAGTCTTTTCTCTCCCAACAGTTTTATCAAGGAACTTAATAAGTTGTCCATCTTCTGCGCCAAAAACTGTTTTATCCACAACACTCCCCAATTTATCCACAGTCTTCCCGGGAAGAATCTCAGAAAAAAGGTCTTTACCATCAAAATGTTTCTTTCCTACAGAGGTTTCAATACCGCTCTCGTAAAGAAGCTGTAAAGCATCCCCCCTGCTCAATAAAGAAGTGCTTAAAAGGTAATTCCCGGTAACAGCATCAGAGATGCATCCAATAACAGGAGTATTATTCTTAACCGAGATGAGATTATTATGCACATCAAGCAAAATCTTTGCCTCAGCCCTTGCCTCCTCTGTCTGAGGAGAATGAATATTCATTTCATCTCCATCAAAATCCGCATTGTAAGGGAAAGTAACTGCAGGATGGAGTCGGAAAGTCTTATGGGGCAGAACACGAGCATAATGCGCCATCAAACTTAATTTGTGAAGGGAGGGATGTCGATTGAACAGAAGAATATCACCATCAACCAAATGCCGCTCAACAATATATCCTGACTGAAGTTCATCAATAATCTCCTGCCGTAATTCAGGGGTGATCTTCTTCCTCTTTCCATCTGGCCTAATGACATAATTCGCGCCAGGATACCCTTCTGTGAGAATCAGTTTTTTCAGCACTTCAATATTGAGGCTCGTCACATGCTCTGCAACGGTAATCACCCTCGCCACCTCAAGCGGCACACCAACCTCATTGATCCCAATAAAAGGGTCTGGAGAGATCACAGTTCTTGAGGAGTAGTTCACTCGCTTTCCTGCAAGATTGTGTCGAATCCTTCCTTCTTTTCCCTTAATTCTTTCAGTAATCGTTTTCAATGGCTGTCCACTTCTATGCCTTGCCGGCGGAATATTGGCAATCCCATTATCAAAGAAAGTAGTCACATGATACTGAAGCAAATCCCAGAGATCCTCAATAATGACCTCAGGAGCTCCTGCATTCAGATTCTCCCACAATCGCTGATTCACCCGAACAATATCGGTCAACTTATGCGTTAAATCATCCTCACTTCTCTCTCCTGTCTCAAGAGTAATGCTGGGCCTTACAGTAACAGGAGGAACCAAGAGAAGTGTCAATACTGTCCACTCTGGCCTGCAGGTTTTTGGATTAACACCAACGAGCTTGCAGTCTTCAGCAGAGATCTTTGAAAGAACTTCCCTGATCTCTGTCGGAAAGAGTCTTTTCTTCCCATAATGGAAAGTGGTTGGCTTTTCTATTTTAATTTTTTCCTGCGCAGCATTGCAATGCGGGCACTTTTTTACATCCTTTGCCTTCTTAATCCTCTGCACAAGTACATAACTCTTCACATCCTCATAAGAAAGAAGGAACTTACTGCAATCTTTGCAAAATGTCTTCAAAAAAAGTTCAATAATCTGTATATACTTCACATGAATCACAGGCCTCGCCATTTCAATGCTTCCAGGATGTCCTAAACATTCCTTTAATCCCCCGCCACATGTTCTACATCGAACTCCAGGATCAATAGCTCCTAACCTAAGATCCATCACACCTCCGTCAACAGGATATCCATCAACATCATACAGCTCTGGTGTGACAACTTTCGCAGCGCTCAACTTCTTGATATTCTCAGGAGAGAGCAAGCTAAAACTAAGTGCATTCACTTGTTTTCGAATAACTTCCGGCATGTTAATCAGCTCCTTCAGCACATAATCGTGCAAATTTACTTTCTCTGTCTTCTAATTTCATAAATCCTTCTCCAACAAGAACGTCGATCTCCGATACTTGCGCTCCATGGGTGCGTGGCGCCTCATGGAAATTAGGGCGGTAGTATCCGCTTAAAGCCATGCCATGGTCGACATCAACATACCAAGTCCCTGCAGGAATAATATGAGGCATTAATCTTCCAGCAGGAATATCCTTCACAACTATCCATGATCGATAATTTTCTTCTTCCATCTACCCATTCTCCTTCTTATTTTTGTTTCCAAAATCTTCATACACGTAAGTTGTAAGATCATCGATTACTTGAGCAACCATGGGGCGAATATCAAAACGTAATCCTGAAAAAGTCTGACGTGGTTCGGGGTCTACTAACACTTCGAGCGCTAATTGGGAAACGTTTAATTTTTTCATAAAAGCAAGAGGGTGACGAAATGCATCTCTAATGTCAACTGATTGGAACTCATCATCCCTCCCATTCGCATATCGCTCAAAGGAGCAAAGACGAAGATGTATGCTATAACGTCGACATTCTTTATCATAGATAACTTCCAGTCTAGCCTTTACATGACTTGACATAGCTTCATACACTTTTACATTACTCTGAATTTGAACTTCTTCCATCTTATTCATATTTATTCTTCAACTCCATATGCGTGAGAATATGCAACGACTGCAACTCCTCAACCAAAAGCTTGAAAGCGTAGGACATCTCCACAGGTTCAACGTCAGTGCTGTTGCACACAGGACAATAGATCCTATTCCTCAAGGTATCTTTTACCGCAACAGCCCCGCACTTCGTGCAAATATGAATCACAACCTTATCTGAATCATATCTTTCTTTCAAGAGATTTGAAGCTCCATGTGCTACAAGAGCCTGTTGCTCCATCTCTCCCAAGCGCAACGCTCCTCCCTTCGCTCTTCCCTCAACAGGCTGTCTTGTGAGGAGGGTGACTTTCCCAGAAGCTCTTGCATGAATCTTGTTCCTTACCATATACCTCAATTTAAGGTAGTACATATTCCCAATAAAAATCTTCGCAGCCATTCGCTTTCCTGTAACACCATGATACATGGTTTCCTTTCCATCATATCGAAAACCATGCTCCTCCAGAATCCCCTCCAGCTCTTCAACAGCAATCTTCGAAAAAGGAGTTGCATCAATAATCTTCCCAGAAAGACTTCCAGCCTTTCCAGCAACAACCTCTAACAGATAACCAACAGTCATTCTGCCAGGAATGCCATGAGGATTAAAAAGAATATCAGGCCTTATCCCTCTTGAAGAAAAAGGCAGATCGTTCTCATCAACTAAATACCCCACAACTCCCTTCTGCCCATAAGGAGTAGAAAATTTATCTCCTGGTTCTGGGACTCTTTCATCTCTTGTTCTTACATGCACAATCTTGTTGCCTTGCTCATCAGCAGTAATAAAAACACCGTCAACAATCCCTCGATCCTCCTGCCGAATAATCGTAGAGGAGTCTTTCCTGTTTTTGATAGTAATTTCCCGAACTTCTGAAAGGAATTTCGGTGGAGAGGTTTTCCCCATAGCTACATCTCCTTCATTCAAATTCGCTTCAGGGTATACAATCCCATCATCCTCTAAAAAGCGATAACTTGCCTCAGTTCGATATCCAGAAGTGTCTTTCGAAGGAGTGCAAACCTCATCTGCCAATCCTCCTGCATAATGCAACTCTACATTCGTATAAGGCCGAAAGTAAGTGCTCCTTCCGAGTCCTCGCTCAACACTTGCTTTATTCAAAACAATTGCATCTTCAATATTATACCCTTCATACGTCATCACAGCAACAATGACATTTTGTCCAGCAGGATACACATCCAAGGTGTCATAGACAAAACTTCTCACCAAGGGTTTCTGTGGATAATGAAGAATATTAGCATCAGTATCAAGTCGAATGGGAAAATTTGATGTATACAGCCCAAGCGATTGTTTTTGTGTTTTGCTCCCTCGAATCAACCGAGAGGGTTGACCATAATTTGCAAAAGGAACCAGGCTCGTCACCAATCCAAGAAAAGCAATATGCCCCAACTCAAGATGCGTATGCTCTGGAGTCACGTCAGGAGCAGTAAAAGCAACAAAAGCGTTATTCTCTTCGGCAGCATCAATATATTCAATAACCCCATTCCTTACCAAATCATCCCAGCGAATTTTACCCTGCTCTAAAATCAGTTTATGCTCGTCTGTCAAGAGCACTTTACCCTGATCAACCACAATCAAAGGCCGCATCACTCTCCCAACTTCTGTAGAAATAATAACATTTCCAAAAGCAGCATCATAACGGACTCCCATCTCTCCAGGCAGTTCATTTTTCCTCCTCAAAGCACGAATCTCTTTCACAAAATGCATAGAGTCTTTCACAACACCAATAAATCTTCCATTGAAAAAAACATCAGCTCCTGCTTCACCAGGTTCAGTCTCAAGACCCAGACTCTTAAAGTTCCTGATCATTTTCTCCTCGTCCATAGCAACTGCTGTTGAAACCTTTGCCAAGAGTGCAAGGTTCTTTCGCAATCCAATCTCAGTTCCCTCAGGAGTCTCGATAGGACAGAACCTCCCATAATGCGTCGGATGAAGAGTCCTTGCTAAAAAATTCTCTTGCTCACCAGGCAACATTGAAGAAACACGCTGAAGTTGAGAAATCATGGAGAGATAATTTGTCCGGTCAATATTCTGCGTGACTCCTGTCCTCTCACCAATCCAGTTTCCTGTCGCAATTGCTGACTCAACCCGATGAGAAAAGAGTGTAGACTTTGCAATCGTTTTAATGGAATAGAATTTCTTTCTCTTTGTTGTCTTTTTGAGAGAGTACTGAATATCCCTCAGAAGAATATTCAAGTTCACACGAAAAAGATCGGCAAGCAAATCTCCAGAAAGCCTTACTCGCTTGTTTGCGTAATGGTCCTTATCAGTTTTTATTCTTGGATTTTCTTTCGCAATCAGAAATTGCTTCAAATACTTGCAGAGAGTAACCGCTTTCTCTATCCTTGCTTCTTTTGTGATGCCAATATGAGGCATAAAATAAGCATCAAGTCTCTGCTTCATCCGATCAAGCATCTCCTTCTTTGTCCCTTGCAATGAAGTTTTCTCAGCAAGATAAAGCATCGCATCCTCAGCACTTTGGATATTCACAAACTCATAGAGATTCACAATAAGACTATCACTCTCCTTTCCAATAGTTGTGGCAAGATCTGCATCCTTCACCATCCCCAATGCCTTCATTAAGACTATTGCAGGAACATTCCTAAACTTCGAGAAAGAGATCTCAAGGATACCATTACTTGCCTCAGTAACTGAAACAGGAATCCTATAAGCACCGCGTTTAGAGAAAAATCTCAGCATCAGCTTGCCCTTCCCTCGTTCAATAAAAGGCTGATTCTCAGCCAGATCCTCAGTCATTACCATTACTCTCTCATTCCCATTAATAATAAAGTAGCCGCCAGGATCTAAAGGATCCAAGTATTCTTTCTCCAATTCCTCTTTGCTCATCCCATGGGTATTACAAACTTTACTCCTTACAATAATAGGAATACGCCCAACTTCAACCTCGTGGGTCTCAAACTGCCCTCCCTCCTTTACAATAATCTCAATAAAGATCGGTGCTGAATAGCTTAAATCCCTCAATCGCGCCTCAGTGGGTGTAATCAATTTGCTCGAACCATCAGCCTCAAAAATATTGGGCCTCTCAACTTTCACTTTTCCAAGCTTAATCTCAATGTCACCATCCTGCAAATTCATGACATGCTCATCCACAATCTGCTGCATCCTCTTTTCAATAAAATTATTGAAAGAAATGATATTCGACTCTACGAGAGAATGCTGTTCAAGATACTTCTTAATAAGGACATGTTCATCCATAGAAACACCAAAAAATATTTACCATCAAAACCATTCTTCAAACAACAACCCGATAATAAACGCTTTTCTTCTTTTCTTCGTCAAAAATATCTTCCCGCTCAATTCTTACTACATCTCCAAATTTACAACCCTCAGGGAGGGCAGGGTCAGTACTCTTAATCTTCGGAAGTTGAGCAACATAAATATTAAATTTCTTTAAAAGTTCTTGGACTTCTTCGGGTTTGAGTTTATAATGTTTTTGTTGGAGAACATGCATTTTCAGAGGGCGCAGACGCTGATGGTAAAGTATACATCTGATCAAAAATGCATTTAAAAACCTTTCGTCGAAAGGGGCTCTGTTGAAAAAGGAGCTTCTTGGTACCACAAAGCACCGCTTCCCGAGGAACGATCCTGCAGAGGCGGAGATCGCGCTCTGTGGTTTGATACTTTCTCTAGCGCTTCCAATACCGATAAAATTATAAACCGCTGCCAGAATCCTCAACCATGGTAGAATCAAAAGAGCGTCTTCTTCCCGTCGCAATTTTTGCCGTGAGCTTCTTTATTCTTGTTCTCGAAATCCTTTTGACACGGGTATTCTCCGTTATCCTCTTTTATCATTTTGCTTTCATGGCAATCTCCATTGCGCTCCTTGGGCTAGGAATTGCAGGCATGCTCATATATATTTTTCCAAGATTCTTTTCTCCAGAAAAAAGTCATAAGCATATTACATGGTCACTCACCCTCTTTGCTCTTTCACTCCTGCTGGTCATGATCGCATTTCTTAAGATTCACATTCCACTTGAAGTTACAACAGTAGTCGCAATAAAACTCGCTTTACTCTATTTCGTCATGGTCATCCCCTTCCTGTTCGGAGGAATTGCGATCGCTCTCATCTTTACCCATTTCTCAAAAAATATCAGCAAACTGTACTTTTACGATTTGATGGGGGCGAGTTTCGGCACCCTTGCTGCGATTCTTGTTCTGAAGTATATGGGGGGCATCAATGGTATCCTCTTGCTTGCCTTCTTGAGCATTCTGACAGCAGTGGGGTTAAGCTTTTCCTTCAGAGTAAGGACCCGTTTTTCCCTCTCCCTTGCAATCCTTATAGGCATGCTTCTCCTTACCGGAATAATTTTCAGTCCCTTCGAGCTGACATACACCAAAGGAGCTGAAGAAAGTAAAGTAAAGGGAATAAAAGAATTTAGTGCCTGGAATGCTATCTCAAGAGTCGATCTTTTCGATGCAAGTGATGGGAAAAGGATCTATATTGACGCTGACGCTCTCACAACAGCAGTGAAAACTGAGCATAGCCTTGATGAAGCCTACCAGCAAGTAGTAAGGGATATCAATGCACTGCCCTTTTACATAAAATCCAACACCAAAGCATTGATCGTCGGTCCAGGAGGGGGGTCAGATGTTGTACGAGCACTGCTTTTCAACAACACTATTGTCGGGGTTGAAATCAACGATATTATTGTCAATGATATTATGAAAAAGAGATTGCTCAATTTTTCAGGAGGACTCTACCTGAGAGATGATGTTGATATTGTAGTGGATGAAGCACGAAGCTACATCAGACGATCGAAAGAAAAATATGGGATTATTCAGATGAATTCCATTGATACCTTTGCAGCAACTGCAGCAGGAGCATTTACCGCAACAGAAAACTATCTCTACACAACAGAGGCTTTCACTGACTTCTTGAATCACCTTGAAGATGACGGGATTATCACTATTACACGATGGGAATTTACCCGCCCGCAAGAAACCATAAGGTTGGTAGCCATAGCTGTAGATGCACTAGAACATGCTGAACTCGATCCAGAAAAAAATATCCTCATTGTCAAGCAAAAAATGCCAGAGATCAAGCGCAGATCACCTATTGATAGTCGTGCAAATCTGATGGTAAAAAAAACACCTTTCACTCAAGAAGAAGTGATCCTCCTCAGACAAAAAGCCGAGGAACTTGGCATCGAAATAGTCTACGACCCCTATACTCGGGAAGAGAATGCTTACCATGCCTTAGTACGGGCGCCTAACATGAAAGATTTTTATGAGAATTACCCTCTTGAAATATCTCCAACAACTGATGACAAGCCTTTTTTCTTCTATACCCTAAAACTCAAAGACAGCATAAAGATTTTTTCTTCAGCATCAAACACGCCCTTGAAAACCAATCTTGGACTCTTTTTACTTGTAGTTACCTTAATCGTGACCACAGCACTTGCACTCCTCTTCCTTATAGGCCCCTTGCTCATCTTCAGACGAAAAGATTTACGGGGAAGCACACTGAATAAATCTTTGATTCTCATATATTTTGCTGGTATTGGCTTTGGTTTCATAGTTATCGAAATTGTTCTCATGCAAAAATTTATTCTGTTTTTAGGCCATCCTGTGTATGCACTCTCAGTCATTCTCTTCTCACTTTTGCTTTTTAGTGGAATAGGAAGCTATACAACAAAATTCATTCCCATAGACAAAGTAAAAAAACAAATGGTACTCAATCTGATCTTCATGCTCCTCATCATACCCTGCTATCTCCTCCTCCTGCCAAAAGTGTTTACCGCAGCTATAAGCCAGACACTTCCCTTGAGAATCATAACCTCACTGCTCCTTCTCTTTCCTTTAGGATTAGTCTTAGGGAGATTTTTTCCTCTTGGAATTAAAAGGATTGATGCGCAGTATCATGAAATGATTCCCTGGGCATGGGGAGTCAATGGAACTACCTCTGTTGTTGGCTCAGTATGCGCTTTACTTCTTTCTATTCACCTAGGGTTCACGATCGCCTTAATCATAGGAAGTTATTTCTATCTCCTTACTTTAGGTGTCATCCTCAGAAACATGAGTTAAAGAGAACATTTTTAAAGTAGAGAAACGGGAAAATGCCATGAAAGGCAGAAAAATCACAGGAAGCAAATACCATGCGAGAAGAAAGAAACGCCTCCATGAAAGACAAGGTCAGCCGCGGATCGTAAAACTCGGTCCTGAAAAGAAAAAAGTCATGAAAGTGCGTGGTGGGAATCTCAAAGCAGTCCTTCTCTCTTCAGATACTGCCAACATCCTGAACAAGGAGGGAAAAACCCAAAAAACAAAGATCAAAAACGTCCTTGAGACTCCAAGTAATCGCTTCTTAGCAAGGCAGAATATTCTTGTCAAAAGCGCGATTATCGAAACAGATCTTGGCAAGGCACGCATCACCAACCGCCCAAGCCAGGAAGGCAATGTGCAGGCTGTTCTCATAGAATAATTTATTAACTCTTCTTCTCAGCTATGATGATATGAATCACAATAAACTTGTTCGTGATAAAATCCCAGAAATTATCACAAAAAGAGGGGCTATTCCCATCA
>CAYJRI010000003.1:0-18280 GCA_964372435.1 Candidatus Woesearchaeota archaeon
TCTCATCTCTGGCATGATTACTTTTGTGCCTAAATGGATGCCTGATTTAACATACTCTTCTAAAGAAAGAAGGGCTTTGGTTTCTTTCTTTGCCTTGAGCTGTTCTTTTAAGAAATCTACTTTTTTCTTTACTGGCTTTTTTTCCTTTTCTTTTTCTGATTCTTCTGCTCTTATTTCACTCTTTGTTTCTGTTTGAGTCTCTTGTGAGGGATTTTCTTCTACGCTTTCTTCCTGGGTTTCTGATTTCTTGGTTCGTGGCATGCTTTTGGAGAGGAGGTATGTTTTTAAAGCTTATTCCCTCAGGGGAGAGATGGGAGAGGATGCAGGAGCTCCAAAGTTTTCTGAAGAGAGGCTAAGGAAGTATCAAAAGGCTGGATATCGTGTTGTAGGAGAGCATAAGCATTCTGGAGTTGAGATTTGCAGGTGGACAAAATCCCGTTTGAGGGGTGAGAGGAATTGTTATAAAGCTGTCTATGGAGTGAGAAGTCATAGATGTGTGCAGATGACACCAAGTTTGGATTTTTGCACTTTTTCCTGTAAGTTTTGTTGGAGGAGCTTTGGGCCTGATAGAAATAAGGCAAGCAGGAAATGGGATTCTCCAAAAGAACTTGTGGATGCTATGATTGCTGCGCAGATTAACCTCCTCTCTGGATTTGGCGGGAATCCTAAAACCTCTCGCAAGGATTGGGAAGAAGCAAAGGATCCTGCGCATTTTGCAATCTCTCTGGATGGTGAGCCTACGCTCTATCCCCACATTGCTGAGTTGATTCGGGAGATTAAGAGTAGGGGGTGTACTGCGTTTCTTGTAACGAATGGGACTGTGCCTGAAAGGCTCATGGAGTTGATCGAGAAGGATGCTCAACCAACGAATATTTACCTTTCTGTTTATGCAACTACGCCGGAGGATTATAAGAAGATTACGAATGCGTTTATTGAGAAACCGTTTGAGAAAGTATTGCAATCTTTAGAGATGCTGAAAAGGTTTACTGAGGCTCGGACGATCTTTCGCATGACTTTGGTAAGGAATGAGAATATGAAAGATCCTGAAGGATTTGCTAAGCTCGCGAAAATTGCAGGGCCTGATTTTATTGAGATGAAGGGATATTCTTGGCTTGGAGAGTCTAAGGAGAGACTTACTATGCAGCACATGCCTCGGATTGAAGAGATGGATGCTTTTGCTTTTGTGATCGCGAAGGAAACTGGATATATTTTAAAGGCGAGGGATATCACGAGCAGGGTGATTATTCTCTGCAAGGATGAAGAGACTTGGGCTTGGAGCAAGCAGAGGATTAAGGAGCAGGATAAGGTTTTTGAGGAAAGCGGGAAGAGGAGTGCTTAACAAGATAATTTATCATCTAACTCGATGTATATAATTTCAATTGTTCCTGAATTTTTTATGAGGTAATGGGCTAACTCGGTTTTAGCAGACCGAAAGCTTTGCTTCATGCGAATGAATGAAGTGAGAGAGTTTGTGGGTGAGCAAAAGGTTTATATTTATGCTTAGCATCGAAAGATTATGACGACTCTCTATGGCGTGTTAGAAAAAAGTTTGAATAAGCATAACTTATCATGGGATGACGTAGAGGCCATAGTTATAAAAAATGGAATCGTAGGAATTTATGATAAAGATAAAGGCAAAGAAATTTTGGAAAAGGTAGAACTTCACCCCGATCACTATATGGGGGTATGTTATTCTGACATTGATCCGTTATATGTGTATACAAAGAATAGAATTTTTTATGTGAATGTAAGTGATGAGATGGGAACTCATTGGATAGGTTCATTACCTAGAAATCCAACTGATAAAGAAGAGCCACATCATTTACCTGATTAATTTCTAATATAGAATGAACTCCAGAATTTCTGCTAATTCGGTTCTGTGAGAAAAATTAAGGTACTGTTGCATAGGTAGCTGCTGGTTGTGGTTTCTTGGCAGCAATGGTTTTCATAGAAATCTGGGCAAGATGGTCAAGATAAAAAAGAGCTGTTCCTTGAGGGTCCTGAGAAACATATATTTCTCCACGAATATTGGGATCGACATTCACTCTTGTTAATGAGGTTTTGCGAACGGTATTAAAAAAACCTTTCATATCGTTCTCGTCAGTAGCTGCTTCCCCTTTCGACGTTTTCGCGAGAAGGGCGATACTTCGATATAATCGACTTGAAAGCGATTTAAATGTGGCATGCTGTCCGAAGAGATCAAGGAAAAAGAAAACTCCCCCATCAAGAGGAATTGATGCGATGAATCCTAGCTGTCGGTCATCTGATGATCCTAAGAATCTTGTGTACTCTTCAAGGTTAGCTTTTTTTTCTACTGCAACATAATTTTCAGTGTCGTTGAGAATTTGCGTGTGGTGCATGGTATCGTGGATTGAGCTCCAGGTTCTTTCCTGATGCATTTCTGAACGTGCAGTGGGAATAAGGATAGAAGTTGAGCTTTGATACTGTGCTCCTCCTCGTAGAGGCCGCCCTCTCTCAACACAATGGACAGGAAACTTCTTTACTGTAGTGCTTGCAGGAATCACTGCAGGATATACTGCGGCGCGATTTTGACTTTGGCCTTCAAAAGTCATTCCAGAAGCAATAAATACCTCCTCTGTAAGGTTATTTTGAATCGTCAAATATTGAACACTGCCTGATTCCTTCACAGAAAATTCTTTGCTTTCTAGCGCTTGATCTAAGGTAAGTCGTTGGCCAGGAAAAAGATCTCTTCCATATACTCTCATAAAGGCAAGGTGCTGGAATGATTCTAGAGGACCTAATTCTAGATTTCCAAGAAGAGATTCAATGTTATGCATTTCTTTACCAAGAGTGTATTTTATTTAAAGATTGTGGTTCTTTAGAATATTGTTTGGATGAATTATCGTTATTCTTCAGTGTATTCAAAATATTTTCTGATATGCTGTTTTACTGAGTCCATCAATTCTAATTCTTCACTAGGAATTTCATCATCGTCGAAACCAATACATTCGAACTGGATTCCAGATATTCTTGCAAAATCATGGTAATTATTGTCATGTTTGGCTGAGAAGTGAAGGCTTCTCGGGAATTTTGTGCGAGCAGTTATTGTTCCTGTTAATTTGCTGAGATACTTCTCCCTTCTTCTAGGCTCTTCTTTTTCACTCGGGAACATCCTTCCGATATTTCCATAGCCCTCAAAACTATAACGAAGTTCTCCTTTAATTTTGTCGGTAACGTATTCGAAGAGTTTTTCAAATTCACTTATACCTAGAGCTCTTGGAAAAGCTACCTGCATTCTCGCTTCTAATGATTCTTCTGAAGCAGTGAATTCGTTTGGTGATTGCATAAAGGAAAGTGACAAGGGGGAAATATAAAGATTGTGGTTCTCTGCTAGAGGGTTTCTTCAATTTTCTTTAGCCTCTGGAGCTTTGCTTCTCTCTCTTTCCCAAGGATGCCGCCTTTGAAAAAAGTTGCCTCGATGGCGACTGCAAGATCTGCGATGAAATTATCTCCTGTCTCACCGCTTCGATGGCTTACGACAAGGCGGATGTTATTTTGCTTTGAGAGGTCAATAACTTTCTTTACTTCAAGCAAGGAGCCATTTTGATTAGGCTTAATCATGATTGCGGAAATACTGTTGTTGATGATTGCTTTCTTGAGCCTATTGTAGTTGGTTACAGTAAGGTCATCTCCTACGACAAGGCATTTCACTTTGCTCTTCAAAAGCGCGAAACCTTCGAAATCTTCTTCTTGGAGGGGGTCTTCAAGGTATTCTAACTTGTAGTGCTGATCTATGGCATAGAAGTAGGCCATTTGCTTTTCCTTTGTTCTGATTTTGATCGGGTTTTTGTAGATGTATTCTTTCACTTTTCCAAATCCTTTGTAAAAGGTAGAAGCAGCAACGTCTAAGCCAAGTCTGAATTTCACGCCGTATTCGTCTATCATATTCTCTCTGACGTCTTCTATGATCTCTAACACTTTCTCGTTTTGGAGCGAAGTTTGCCAGGCGTTCTCATCATTTTTCTTTTTTTCAAATTTTTTTTCTATATTCTCTAGGATTTGGAGTGCATTGATATGGGCTTCTTTATTAATCTCGATTCCCTCTTTTACTGAAGTGAGTGGGATGAAGAGGAATTCTTGGAAATCTGGCCTCTTTCCCTTGGAGTGTAAACCCCCACCTATGGCGTTTCCTACTAGATAGGGCATTTTTCCTTTTGTCTGGAAGACTTCTCGAAAAAACTCCCAGAGCTCTTGTTTCTGCTCTTTTGCAAGTGCTTTGATAAGGGCAGCCTCAAGTGCAAAGAGTGAGTTTGCTCCGATTTTTTTTTTTGCTATTGCTTATTTTTTTTTGAGATCTTGGTATTCTTTGAGGGAGACATTTTTGAATAAAAGTTTGAAGGTATTAATGGTGAAGGCGTCTCCGCTTGCTGTTTTGATGTAGCTCTTTGCCTCGTGAGAGCCTTTGCTTTTTCCACTAGGGGAGGAGGCTTCAAAGATTCCTCCTGAAGTTGTTACTTTTATTGCTATGGTATCTTCTCCTCGAGAATCTTTGATGGTGAATGCTTTGACCTCGTTTATTTGCATTTCTTAAGGAAGGAAGGAGGTTTAATAAAGATTGCCCTCTGATTAGAAAATTTCCTTCTTGATCTGAGATTCATTGACCTGGAGTTCATGAAGGATTGCTTCCATAGCTCTAACAAAACTACGAGTGCCGCAAATGTAAAAGTCTGTGTTTTCCTTTTCTTTGATATGCTGCTGTATGATCTCTCTGTCAATTCTGCCTATCCTTCCTGACCAGTTTTGTTGGGTGAGTGTGAAGAGATGTTTCATATGCTTATTTTCCTTTGCTCTTGCTTCAATTTCCTTCTTCCAAAGAATCTCCTCTTCGGTTTTGTTCGAATAGAGGAGATCAATATTTACCTTGATCTTTTTCTCTGTAATGTAACGGAGCATGCTCATGAGAGGGGAGATGCCAGAGCCTGCTGCAAGGAAGAGGATATTGGGTCTGGTTTCTCCTTCACTAAAAATAAAATTTCCCATAGGTCCTCTGATCTTTATCTTGTCCCCTTTTTTAAGGTGCTTGACAAAGTAAGTTGAAATAAATCCCTCTTTGATAGATTTTATCGTGAATTCCAGATATTTTTTTTCGTTAGGTGAGGAAGAGAGTGAGAATGTTCTTTTCTGTATTTTGAGGTAACGCTCATGCAGCTTAAAGTGTTCTGATTCTTTTAGCTCGAGCTCAACTTGAACATATTGTCCTGGTTGAAAATGAAATTCTTTTCCCTCAAGGAGGAGACGGATTGCAGCTGCTGCGGGTGATAAAGAAATTACTTCTGATATAGGGAGTTCATAGGTATACATTTTATATAGGAATTTTGTGTTAAACTCTCTTGTCAAAAACCGCCGGTCACAGACCGATGGCATGTTCACGCCACCGTTGGTTTTTGATCATGTCGGAAATCCTTGAGATTTCCGAGCACTATCAGAAAGCATTGCTTTCTGAAGCCGTCAGAATTCCACTCACATTCTTAACCACTCGTCACAGAAGAGTGGAATTCTGAGGTTTAAAAAGAGGGGATTATTAAAATCTTAGTGCTTCTAGTTTATACACATCAATAGCCGGCTCTTCGTAAGGGTGGCTGGTTTTAATTGCCTTGAGAACACGTGCTAGATTCTTTTGATCGCATACAGTTTCAATTCGTATTTCAGGGACAGCTTCGATCTTTTCAATTTGGCCTTTGAATGGATGTGCGCCTTTTGAAGGCCGAAATCTTCCTATACCCTTTGTCGAGAAACTCCAGAATGTGTACTTGCCTATTTTTCCTGCGCCTGCTTCACCTATCACCTTTCTGATTTTTGAAGCAAATTTTTCTGGAACAAAAACTATAATCTTGTAGATTACCATTTCTATAGAATTATTCCTCAATACCGCCTGTCTCCTCTGTTTCTCCCTCTGTCTCATCTTCTGGTTTTGCAAGTTCCATAATCTCTCCTTCTTCCTGAATCTCTCTCTCCTCAATTTCCTCTTTTTTCTCTACTTCTCGATCATCTGATTCCTTGTCTTTTTCTAACTTCTTTGTTTCGGTTTTCTTGATCTTCTCCCCTCGTTTCTTGGGAAAAGGTCTCTTGACTGTAATAGGAAGAACTTCTGACTTGAATTCGGCTTCAGCAATTTTTAAGGGGTCATATCTCATCTGCTCAAGTTCTTCTTTTGAAAGTTTTATGAGAAGTGGCGCGTCCATTGCTATCTGAAGCGCTCTTGCTCCGAGGATGCGCGCGATTTCATACTTTGTGAATTCTTCTTTCATATTTTTTCTTTCTTGAAGGATTTTTATGTCTATTCCCCAAGCATTTTGAGGATTTTTGGAGCGAGTGAATGCCAGGTTTTGACAGCGTTGTCAATGATTTTGAAGACCTCCTCCTTAGAGAAGGGAGTTTCGTTTCCTTTCTGCATAGCGTTCACCACGAGTTCCTTCCCTTTTTTTGATAGTGCCAATGTTAATCTTGCTTCGCTAGATTCCTCTTCTTCTAAGACAGGGTCTACAAGGATATTCTTTCCGATTTTGTGGAAGGTCATTGTGAGGGGAAGTGTATCGGTAAGAGGTAATTTTTCAGCTGTCCATTCTCCAAAAAGCACTTTCTCATCTTTCTCGCTGTACTTGGGAAGGCGAGCATTTTTTAATGCTGCGATTGATGCGAGAGCTGCTGCGTCTAAGAGATTTCCATCATCGTTGATGGCATAGATATCAACATAAATGTTCCAGACTTTTTCTCCTTCTTTTATGCAGAGTTTATCAAAATCAATAAGGCCAGACTCTCTTAAGCCTCGATCAACGACTCTTGCTATTTCCACTGCCTCGATTTTTGGAGGGCCTGGTTCAAATTTTGGAGAGGAGAGAGGAAGTAGCTCAACAGTTGTGATAAGGTTACCTGAACCTTCTGAGTCTGCATAGGGCTCTGAAACATCGAGTTTAATTCCAGCGATCACTTCTGTTTTCCCGAGTTTTACGCGTGCAGACCCTTCTGCATTTTTTGACATTCCTGTCTCTATAAAGATTCCTCGGTGTTCAAGGAGATCTCGATTATCAAACCGCTTCCCTTCTGTGATAAACTCGGTAATTCTTTTTCTGGTGAGGTTTGAGATTTCCATTTTATATCTCCTTGAGTATTTTTTGCTGAAGCTCTGCGATTTTCTTACAGGTTTTTTCTCCAAGCTCAATAGCTTCTTTGAGTTCTTCTGGAGAGCATTTTCCGTCGAGTTGGAGGAGGCTGATTCTTCCTGAATTGCTTAGGAAAGCCATAGGAATGTCTGTAGCGCCTTCTCCCTCTTCATAGTCCTCTTCCTCTTTGATGACATCTACGACAAGAGATCTATCAATTTTTCCAACAGAAACTGCCGAAACCAGTTCTTTCATAGGAACGCCTGCATGGGCTAGTGCTAAAGAGGCTGCATTAATGCCCGCTACTCTCGTTGAAGCATTTGCTTGCAATACTGAGATGTGGATATCAACAACAGTGTTGGGGAATTCATCAAGGAGGAGGACCTTAGAGAGAGCCCATTCTGTAATTTTTGAAATTTCCTGGGCTCTTCTGCTTGACCCTGGTTTTTTTCTTTCTGTTACAGAGAAGCTGAGCATGTCGTAGAAGCATCTCACCACACCCTTCTGTGGATTCTGGAGGTGCTGGGGGTGAAGTGGCTTTGGACCGTAAACTGCAGCAATAGCTATGGTATCTCCAAAAGAGAAAATAGCAGAGCCATCTGCTCTTGGAATGACTCCGATAGATGCTTTCATTTCTCTTGTTTCATCAAATTTTCTTCCGTCAAATCGTTTGGTGTAGGTCATTTTCCAATTGGGATAATTTATCTGTATCTTTTTTATATTGCTCTGAAAATTGATAAAAAGGTGATAAAATTACCTTTTTTTGTTTTGATCTTGAAGCTGGTTTTCCCCCATAATTTCTTGCTGCTTTATTTTCATCTTCCTTTCTTTCCCATTCTTCTATTCGTGGAGGAAAGCGCATGGGTGGTAGAGGGGGATCTCTTCTTAAAGGGTATCTCATTTTTCACCTTTCCTTTTCTCAAGGAACTCCTTGGTTTTTTCTGTAAGACCTTCCATGTAAGATTTTTCTGTGACAAACAGGATTGCTTCTTTGGCTGAGAGCTCTGCATCAATCGATTCTCCTCTGACCCAGACAACTCCATTCTGGCCGACAACGATATCGCATTTCGTATCTTCTTTGATGATGTTGATCATGCTTCCCTCCTTACCTATGACGCGAGGAACTTTATTGGGGTTGATGTGCATGATCATTCCGCTCTCGAGTTTGCCAAGTCCTTTACTCATAATGGTTAAATCAACGCCTTTGGGTTTCACATTGTCTACTTTGCACACCATCATATCTCCGATGTCTGCGTTTTCGCCGAGTTCATAACGATTGAAATAGCGAGGGCATTCAGTGATGGGGAGGAATGAAAGATATGGGGCGTTGATATCAATGATCCAACCATTAAAAGTAATGTCCATGATCCTGCCAATGATAATATTGCCTCTCCTTGGCATATAGATCCCTGAGAGAGAGATAATTTTAACAAGTCGGCCTGATTTTTCTGCAAGACCGAATCTACTTGCAATGATATCCCTTCCATCTCTTCGCGTACCTTCTCCGGGAAGGAATTCATCTCCTGAGACAAGGACCTCGCCTGGAGCTACAATTTCTCTTTGTGATTCTTCTTTGATCATTTTCTTAAGACTCTTTGATTCTTGTTTTTTCTCATGATTTTATCTCCTCAACGATCGTGTTGCCATGGGTGATGGCGTTGAGCTTATCATAAAACTCCATCTGCAAGCCTGCTGGTAAGTTAATGATGCAAACCAAGCTTCCGTCATCCTGCCAGTCTTCCTTTTCCTTATAGTCTTTCAAGAGTCCATAGACGCTACCGGTATAGGCTGCTGGAATTTTAAGAGAAAGTTTCTTGTTCTCAATCTTTAAAGGAAGAATGGGTCTCAGCTTTTCAATGATCTTGCTTATTTGTTCACCGACAGGCTTGTTTTCGATGTTCACTCCGGATTCTTCTAAGGCTCTTTTAATTCTGTCTATCGTATGGGGTCTTTTGCTTGTTGGATCAATGGCGTTCCTTGCAAGAAAGTCAACGACTTGCTTCATCTTATCTTCTCTTTCCTTAGCTCGATATTCTTGAGGGAGAAGGATTTCTCCTTTTTTGATAATCTTATCAACCACAACATTAAGATCTTTTGATCCAAATGCTTGGAGAAGGTCATTCTCTGAAACGACAAAGCCTTTTTTGATGTCAGCATAGACTTTATCTATGGCAAGAAGATTTTGGATGTTGACAGGAATTCCTTTCTTGAGTTGGAGCGCTTGGTCAACATCAACGAGAACTTCGAAATTTTTTCCATTGAGCTTAATTCTTGCGGTAACGTTTGCCATTCTACTCTTACTTAATATATTTTTTCAACCCGTCTCCAGAAACCCGCTGCAACTTCTTTTCACTTATCGAGATATAGCCGATGTCGAATCGTGAACTGTCGAAATTTTTTCCGAGGATTTCTTTAAAGATTTTGAAACAGAGTTTGATGCCTTCTTCCATCGTGAGTTCTTCTTTGTATTCTTTTCTGAGTTCTTCTTTAATGCGCTCGTCATTTTCTCCAATGGTCATGGCTTTGTAGGAGAAATAGTTCCCTGTAACGTCTGAGGCATACACTCTTGGCTTTTTTCCAGAGATCCCTGCAACCATGACTGAAACACCGAAGGGTCGAGCTCCACCATATTGCGTGAATTGCTGCTTGACATTTGCAATATCTTTAATAACAGATTCTACATCGATTTCATTATCATAGGTGATGCGATGCTGCTGGGCAACGAGCTGGGCTCGTTCAATTAAAATACGGGCATCACTTAAGATACCTGCAACTGCAGCTTCGATATGATCATCAATCTCGTAGATTTTGGTTGCTGATTCTTGAGTGACAAGTCTGTCTTTCAGTCTTCTGTCGGCAACAATGACTACGCCATCTGCGCAGACAAGGCCGATGCTTGCGCTTCCTAATCTCACGGTTTTTTCCGCATACTCCACTTGGAGAAGATGTCCGTCAGGAGAAAACATGGTTGCAGCTCGATCATATCCCATGACTTGGTGCTGCATTTCCATTGGCATTTCCATAGTTATCCTCAGTGTATTTTATTGAATGTATTTATTTCCATTGGCATTTCCATTTTACCTTTCTATTTTTTTCAATATGTTTAATTGTAAATGTGGAGACATTTTAGAGAAAACAATAATCCTTTGTTTTTCCCTTTTCACGACCCTTTTAAGGGTGGGGAGGCATTTATAAAGGTTTTGGTCTTTTTTGATCTATGAAAAGAGATATCTTAGGTTGCGGCTTACTTCTCACTACATTGGTGGTATTTGACCGAGTTCTAAAACTTATTTTTATGAGCAATGCTTCTTACAACTCCGGAGGGATCTTTGGCCTTTTTTCTGATTCTCGTTTGATTTTTATTTTGCTCTCTCTTCTCTTTATTGCTCTTTTGATTTTTGCTTTTTACAGATTTCCTAGGGAGCGGCTGGGTATCACGCTGATCCTTGCCGGGATTTTTTCCTTGCTTATTGACAGAATTTTTTTCATGGGAGTGATTGACTTTATTCATGTGTGGTTCATCCCTCTCTTTAATTTAGGTGATGTTTTTATTGTTCTTGGAGTCCTTATTCTTTTGGCAAGGAGTATCAGATGATTCCTGGAGTTCATCTTGGGCCTTTTTTGGAAATTGGGAAATTTCAGATCCATCTCTACGGAATTGTCTATGCTTTGGCGTTTTTAGTTGTCTTCTTTGTTGTTAGGAGGTATTTCTTAAAAGAGAGGAGAGATCCTCTCTTGGCATTTTCTGCTTTAGTATACTTAATGATTGGGACTTTGCTTGGAGCGAGGATTTTATATGTTTTTTATTATGCGCTTCCTTCTTTCTTGGAAGATCCTCTTTTTTTCTTTTCTTTTTGGAGAGGTGGAATGAGTTTTCATGGGGGTCTGATTGGAGGTTTTGTTGGAGGGTTTCTTTTTTGCAGGAGATATAGAGTTGATTTTTGGGAAGGAGCT
Organism: Candidatus Woesearchaeota archaeon; assembly: GCA_964372435.1. Taxonomy (GTDB): domain Archaea; phylum Nanobdellota; class Nanobdellia; order Pacearchaeales; family GW2011-AR1; genus CAYJRI01. Next base: position 11,076 of record CAYJRI010000003.1, read on the forward strand.
GATCTCCTTGCAATTCCTCTTGCATTTTTTTTAGGATTGGGGAGAATTGTTAATTTTTTAAATGCTGAACTTTATGGAACAATTACTCAGGTTCCTTGGTGTGTTGTTTTTCCCGGGGTAGAAGGGTGTAGACATCCTGTGCAGTTATATGATGGAATGAAGAATTTTGCTTTGTTTTTCCTTTTGATTTTATTAAAAAAGCGAATGAAAAAAGGATTTATTTTCCTGGGCTTTGTGTTTTTCTACTCTCTCCTGAGATTTTTTATTGATTTTTTTAGGGTTTATGAGCAAGTGTATTTTGGGCTTGGTTCTGGGCAGTATCTCAACCTACTTACTATTTTTGCTTCAGTATACTTTATGATCAGGCTTCGTGGACAAGGCCAGCAGTTGTTTCTGGAAAAGGTTGAGGTTGAAAGTTCTGCATCTTCTTGATGAAGATGATAAGAACGACGATAAGGATGGAGAGGATTAGCACCAATCCGAGAACGATCAAGATGTAATGTGTTGCAGTAAGTTTGGAGGGTTGTGAGGGTGGATTGAGTTTTTGAGGCGGAATATTGACTGCTGGATCATTGTCGTTACTATCTGGGCCAAGACAATCTGGACCTATGCCATAGCCATCTTTGTCCTTGTCTGTGCAATTGCTCTCGACAAAGCAGGATTGTGTTGATTCTGCTGGCCTTCCCGCATTGGTTCCACAACGATTGATGTCGGCGCAGAGGAATCTTCTCACATTATTGGAGCAGGGACCCCATTTGCAATCCCAACTTGGAGTGCATTTTTTTGGAGAGGGTGGAGCTGGTGGTGATGGAGGTGTTGGGGGCTGGGTTGTTGGGCAGGAGCCACAATCTGCAACGCAATTGCTACAGGACTCTGAAGTATTAAGGCATACATTATCTCCGCAATAAGGACCTTCAACAATTTCAAATTCTGAGAAATTGGTGATGTTGACTATCATGGTCTGCGCACTTTGATCATAAACAATGCTTGTGCATACTGAAGAAGGGCATTGTTTTCCATTATGAAGAACTTGTGGATTTCTCAGATCAATGTTTCTAAAGAGGAGCTGCGCTGGAATTCTGTTGAATTCTGGAAGTTGATTGAGATCGAGATGGATTCTCTTTGAGGCAATGGTGACATGGTTCTCCAAGAGTGTTGGATCTTGTTTGAAGCGAGAGATGTCTACTGTTCTCGAGAATTTGATTCTTCCATGCCTTTGTTTTTCAAGAATGAAGTTCTCTGCATTGTCGGGAGCAAGGCCTAAGATCGTGGTTGCGCCGTCAAATCTCTTTGATTCTCCTATTGCAAAGGCAAGGTTGGTGCTGCTTGTTGCGAAGAAGGCTTCTCCAAAGATTCTTTGACCCTGGACTTCGATATCAGAAGTAAGTGGTCTCTTCCACTCTTGATTGCATTCTCTTCTTAAGGAATTGAAATCCTCGCAAAAGAAGATATCGTAATCACCAAGGTAGTTTGTATCAAGTCCAAGTCTTGCTATTTTCTGCTCATCTAAGAAAATAATAGCCCTTGCATTGGTATAGTTGAACGTGAATCTATTGGCAAAGACTGCGTAATAAGCAACTGTATGATTTGTCATGTTTTGTTGAATTCTTTCATAGGTATCTGAAATGATGGTTGCATTTTCTGATAGGTTTGCATTGTCGAGGATGATTGCTGAAAAACCCGTGTCTAGATCTGCTTCTGAAGTGACTGCTTTATCTATAAGTGCAATTTGCATGGGCCTTTCTGCAACTTCAACTTCTGTTTCAAGGTTTGTGATGGGATAGAATTGCTCTCCGCAGTCTAAAGTGAGAAAGGTTCTGTTGATACGGTTTCCCTGGCTGTCTCGCAGAGAAAGGGTGATGTTTTTTCTTGTGGAAATTGCTGCTGTGAGATTCATTTCATTATCGCTGGTGTCAATGTCTCCTTCGAGATCTGCCCTGACTTTGAAGTTTTTTTCTCCTAGAGAAGTTGGTGTGAATATGAAGGTAAAGTACTCTGAGCTTGGATAATTTGACTGGTAAGGAATGACGGGAATGAATTGCCTTTCTACAAAGGTGTTGTCTATAGAGAATGTAAGGTTAATATTGTCAAGGGGCTGGTTTCCTACATTCTCAACATTTCCTGATATGCTGGAAGGCCTGTTTAAGATGAGGCATCTTGATGCCCAGAGGGTTACTGCAGCGTCTTTTCCATCATTTGCGATGAAGGCAAAGGTATTATATTCGTTGTTCATCAGGTTCGTATCATTATCGGCGGTAAGGTTTGCCTTTATGGTCATGAATCTTGCTTTTTTTAATGGGGTGTATGAAAAGTTGAGTGTTGTTTCTTCTTCTGGAGCTAATGCTGGGATTGATTGGGTATTGATGAAGTTTTCTGTGCCTTCTTCAGCATCGCTTTCGTAGAGATTGACTTGAATATTTTGCGCAGGTTCTGTGCCCCTATTTCTGATTCCTGCAAAGAGCGTAGAGGCAATATTTTTGATGAGTTGAGGGATGTCAAGGAAGTTAATAAAGGGGTCTGGTCCTGGAAGCTGCACGTTGATATAGAACCAGTAGACATTATCTTGAGGATAGATTTCATTGGTTGCATTGACACTTACTCGGATGGTGTAGTATCCTTCTTCTTGCGGTGTCCATGGTATAAGCTCTGTCAAGAAGTCTCCTGCGTTTACTTCAATGAGTCTTGAAGCAATAGGTATAAAATTAGATTGGCAGAAGGGGGATGAGATAGCACAGACTCCTTTTCCTGCTTCTACAATGAGGGTGGCTCCTTCTGTTTTTGCAGAGCCGTAATTGAAGATTCTGACAGTGATATTGTTTGACTGGTTTACAATTGCTCGCTCTATTGTGAAGGATGGGGAGAGGTCTGAGCCGCGTGGTCTGATTGTTATGAAATTGTCTCTGATATTGTCTTGAGGATAGACTTCATTGGTTGCGTTGAGAATAAGGAGGAAAGTGTAGGTGCCTTCTTCGCTTGGAGTCCAGGAAAATTGATCAGTAATACCACCTCCTGAAGCTATCGCGATCTCTTTTGAAGCCAGGAGAGTGAGATTTCTGCATTCTCCAAGTTTATAGTCGCAATATTCTTTTTGGTAGTAGATGGAAAAGGAAGCATTGGTTGTGTCTTCTGAACCTGAATTATAAATATATACTGCAAGGCTGCTTGGTTCGTTGACAGTGCCTGTTTCTAGATTAATGTATCCGTAGAGGTCAGAGCCCCGAGGTCTTGAAACAACTGTATATGTTTGGATGTTATCTTGAGGATAGATCTCATTGGTTGCATTCAGAATAATGATTGCACTATATTCTCCTAGTTCTGTCGGAGTCCAGGTGAAACTCTCTGTGGCAGAGGATTCTGCAGGAAGATTGATACCTCGTGAATCAAGAAGGGTGAGTGTATTGCAATCTCCATTTTGATAATAACAATAGCCCTTATTGATATAGACCTTTATGTTTCCATTTTCAGTTGCTCTTGTCCCTCTATTGTATATGTCGACATTGATTTGATTTGCTTCATTTACAACAATCGGAGGGATATATGGGTATCCATAGAGGTCTGCTCCTGGATTTTTTACTGTTAGAAAAAAATCAACTTCATTGTTATAGAGATATTTGTCATCACTTGCATTTACCCATGCTCTTAGGATATAGCCTCCTGTTTCATTAAAAGTGACTGAAACTGATTTCTCGATTTCTTGTCTTCTGTTGAGCTGGGAAATGGTGCCTGTTTCAAGGATGATGATTGGTATACTTGCAGGTATTGCTTTTTGGTAGCCAATAGTATAGTTGATGTCGTATGAAGGTTTTACTCCGTTGTTGTAAATTATAAATTCGAGGGTTTTACTCTGATTGACTTCCACACTGCCTGGCCAGATTAAGTTTATTCCGATGTCAATTTCAGAAATCACTTGGGAAAGTTTTGATTTTTTATTATTGTTGGGATTCATGTCTCCTGGAGCAATGATTTCTGCTGAAAGATTTGAATTACCCTGCTCAAGGAAGAGGTTGAATGACTCTTCTTTTACTTCTCCAGGATTTAAGGAGACTGATCTTGTTTCTTTAAAGTCATCCCAATTGAAGAGAGAAAGATCGCCTGTTAAGGCTGTTTTTCCTACATTTGCTACAGTGACATTGATTTGATTGTTTCCTGTGAACATGATTTCTGGAACTTGGATATCAATGACTGCAAGGTCTGCATCAAAAATCTGCGCAAAGCTGGTTAGAACATGCTGCGATTGCTGATAAATTCCAGTGGCTCCATAAAGTAAAGAAATAGTATCGCTTTCTTGGAATGTTTGCGGGACTTCAAAAACGATGTTGAACTCTCCCCGCCTTGTTTGATTAGATCCAGTGGCATATGAGCCTAAGTTATAGTTTTTTTTAAAATGGTTGTTATTGTCTTGTGCTTAGACGAGCAGGTTGTTTACTCCTCTTCCTTGAGGATCTTTGATCTTTCCTTTGATTTCAAGAATGGTTCCTGGAGAGACTGTATCAGGAGTTTTGGTTATTTCAATGCTTAGAGGTTGTTTATTCATGGAGACGGGATTGATGAGGTAGGATTGCGCATTCCCTGAAGCATCTGTTATTTTGATGAGGAGGTCAATAAAATTTCCTGATGCAGGAATGGTTCCTGAAGAAGTGTTAGCAAGTTGCGTGAGTGTGATTTCCCACCACACCCCCTCATTAATTCTGAACCAGGCTTCTGTGAGATTGATTCGGTTTTCATCATTCACCTTTATTGTGAGGGGAAGATCTTCTCCTTGAGAGAACTGGACAGGGAGGAAGAGATCTTCAAGCCAAGGAGGACTTCTGTCAGATTGATTAGTTGAAAATTCTGCAGTGACGACGGTGTTATTAAAGAGGGGGAGATCAGAAGGGATGATGATATTTACGATGTAATTTTTATTTTCCTGGAGGTTTGCATTTAATAGGTTGGTATTCCATTCGCCTGAATAATACGGGCCTTCATTGGTTAATGTTCCCTGCCTGATGAGAATTCCATCTTCGTAAATTTCATACCGAGGTTTTCTCAAGGTGCCTCTTACTTCTTTTCTCTCTCCGGTTTCAAGATTGAAGCAGGTTGCGCCTGGCTCTGTGGATTTGGTGATGTAGGAGCCTGTTCTTCCTTGGAGAAGATGCCCTCTTGATTGAAGAAAGTCTTCTACTTTTACTGACATGGGGATATAAGGCCCTCCGAAGATAAATTCTTTATTCTCTCCTGGATTTGGGTAAGGAGAATACCAGACTGTTTCGACAATTCGTTCTTGCTGATGACTGTCATACATAAATTGGGCGCACTCTTCAGAAGCTTTGAGATAATTGATATAGACGTAGCGATCTAATCCAAATCTTCTCTTATAGTTTTGCGGGACTGGATTTGTCGTGTAGGAATAGATGGTTTGCTTGAAAGGAGATGGCACGTCAATGCTTCCTGCGCCAAGCAAATCTTCATTAGGAGCTGAAAAAAAGAGAACGCTTGTATAAATTTCAGGCGCAGAGCCTGGGAAATTGTAGGTAAAGTTGTATCTGGCTATTTCAGAGGGATTTATTTCGAATGTTGTGGGAGTGGTGTCATTGATATTATGAAGGACCCAGGCAGCTGTGTAGATTTCTTCATCAGTGGGTTTTGGATCTGCGCATCCTGCAAGGAAAAGTGTGCCTATTATTAATAGTATAAAGAGGGCTTTTTGTTTATGCATCTGGAACTCCTAAATATTTAAAGACAATATCTTGCTCTAATCCATTATTTGGCTTATTCGAGATGTAAACAACTCTATCTCCTTTGAGCGGGTCTGAGAATCCAATATTCAAGGAGCGAGGATAACAATATCCTTTTCTCCATGTACAAAAGAGGCCTTCTGTGTTGTTGACGCAGGTGTTCTCGTCAGTTCCATAATCATAGCAGAAATCAAATTTGTTTTTGTATACAACAAGGTATTTATGCCATTCAAGCAAATTGAGATCTCCTCCTGAAAGAGTTTTGCCTTTGATGGTGAAAGGCCTGGCGTCACTTAGCCTGAAGGTCTTTGTGATTTCTGCATCTATGGGAATATCTATTGTATCAGAAAGGATGTATTCATCTGTTTCAAGAGCAAGAGGATTTGCAGGGTCAATGAAGTCGTTGATTGCGTGAGCTGTATAGCTGCCTGATTTCACTAAAAAGGTTGCGCTGTTTCCAAAGAAATCCCAACCTTGAGAGCTTCCATAGACTTTTTTCATTTGATTATCATGCAGGTAAAAGTTAGGCGCATGATCTCCTTCAACAACCAGTGTTATTTTTGAGTATCTTGAGAAGGAGTAGATTTTGGTGTAGTTTTGCCTGTTGTCTTGAACAAGGATTTTTCCCATGAAGAGGCCGTCATACGTTGTTGGAAAATTTAATGCCACCTGTATTTCCTCTTCTGCTTGAGGAGCAAGAGCAATTGCATTCTTATTCAGAGTTATTGCGTTGAGAGAGGTTTTTTCCTCATTGACTGCAGATTGCGGATCTAAAGTAATAGAAAGAGGTTCGTTTGCAATGTTTTTTATTGTGATGTTTCTTGTAGCAGATGTCTGGCCTTTTCCAAGATTTCCGAAGTCTAAGTCGCCAGAAATAACGATTCGTGCTTCCAGGGCGGCTAAAGCATCTACTCTGCCTGCTCCCTGGGTGTTGATGGAATAGCCAAGATCTTTGCTTGTGGTTTTCAGCATGTTCTTGATATCTTCTGGAGAAAGGTTGGAGAATTTTTGCTTGAGGAGGGCTACCAGTCCAGAGACATGAGGTGTTGCCATGCTTGTGCCTGAAATTGCAATATGTCTATCATCAAGGCATCTTCTGTCTGCAAGCCAGCTATCCCATTGTGCTGCACAGATTGCTACTCCTGGAGCGACTACATCGGGTTTGGAAAGAGTTCCGTTGCTCCAGACAACAGGGCCTCGTGAACTAAAGTCGGCAATTTGATCGTTTTTATCAGTTGCTCCGACGGTAATTGCATTTCTTGCTGTTCCGGGCGAGCCAATGGTCTGCTCATAGGGACCAGAGTTTCCAGCTGCTACGACTGCAATCACTCCTGCATCTACCACATTATCAACTGCTCTGCTTACAGGATCGTCAGGATCTCCGCCGCCTCCAAGGCTCATGCTTATCACATCGAGATGATCAGAGAAATCTCCGTCTTGATTTGGATCTACTGAACGCTCAATGCCTGCAATTACTTGGCTCCAAGA
>CAYJRI010000004.1:0-17906 GCA_964372435.1 Candidatus Woesearchaeota archaeon
CAAGAGCATGCTTTACCTTCTCCTCATCTTTCATTTCTCGTTCTGAAATCTTCCCTTCAACAATCCTTTCAACATCCTCAACCCTCGCATAGCGAAGCGGCTCAAAAATCTTAAATTGTTTCTTCAGCAGCGCAACCTCCTCCTTCCTTGAAAAGCTGTCAAATTCTTCCAAAATCAATTGAATCTTTTCCTTTACCTTTTCCATATCTTTTCTCAAGTTCTCTAAAGCAGTCTTCAGCTCCTGGACATCGCCCTCAAGAGCCCCCCTGCTTTCAAGCAAATTCTGCCCAATTAAGATCACACGATCCTTCAAAAGCCTTGTCTTCTCCTCTAGATCTCGTACTCGCGTGCTCACATCAGACTCATAATACGCCTGCTCTTCCATACACACCTCCTTGGCATAGAAAAGTATAGGAAAGAGAATTTAAATAGTTTTACCTAAAAGGACTTTATTGAAAATCTCAAAAATAGCCTCTAAACAGAGAGATGACAAAAATACCATGAAACACGAACACCGAAGATAGTAGATATCTTTATTAATCCTCATGCACTCTTCCATAAAAGCAAGGAAAAAAGAGAAAATAGTGCAAATACGACTCAAAAAATGAGGTCAGAAAATAAAAAAGCCGTCGCAGTCGAAGAACTCATCTGGTGGATCATTGCAATCGCAATCCTCGTCATTATCATCATAGGAAACACCTACCTCAAAAGCAAAGGCATCTCAGCCATAGACTACATTAAAAACTTCTTCAAGTTCCGCTAAAATGGGAAAGAAAAAAAGAAGAAAAATAATGGGAAAAAGAGCTCAAGAAAGCGGTTCGCATTTCAAAACCCTTGTCGCGCTTGTCCTTGGCATTATCGTCATCCTTGTAGTCCTCTACGCAGCCTACAACTACAAAGATGTCCTTAAGAATTTCATTCCAGGTTTCCAAACAGTCAATGATACCATCACTCCACCAACAGAAGATCATATTCCCAAAGAAGAGCAAGGACTTTACACAAAAAAATACCCAACAATAATGGTAGTGTATGACGATGAGGGAGATAATCACGCCTTCACATTTCGTTGGAACTCAAATATTAACAAACCAGCAGGAGCGCCTCAAGTCGTCATGGACATCGATGAGGGTCAAGAGGGTCAGCGCGACACCATCTGGAGAACAGATCCTCGCAGCTTCCCTGTCTACAGCACTTCAGAAGTATACCCTAATGAAAGAGCTAACATAAAAAGGATTATGCGATCTAAAACAGAAGAAGAAATGTTCAGGGAAATCGCAGATCTCGTCACACGCGATGATGACTACTACGCATTCTTCCCCTCTTCAAACTATAATGTTGTCCGCCCCTTAAAAAGCACATTGCAAAAAGTATCAGGCACAGAAATCCAAGAAACCCTCTATTGTATCATTAAAGAAGTCAGAATAAGAGAGGTTGACACAGATACACGATCATACCTCTCTGACAGTATAGCAAGCGCACCTTCCTTCATCTTGAGGAAGAAATACGAGATGACAATCACAGGAAGCGACAAATGCAGCGGTACAATATCACGATTCACCATCAGCAATCTTGATACAAGCCTGCAAAACATTGCAGGAACAATAACCGGCACATATGTCAAACTTCAAGATCCCTTCAATATCATGGTGCAAAGTTACGGAATAGAAAAAGCTCCTGGAATCTACAAAACAAGCTTCCAATGCATTTCAGGCTGCGACTTCTACTCCCCCCCAGTCCAAGGCTTTAAGGAAAGAACATTCTATTTCAAGTTGGTAAAATAATAAGGGAAAAAAGCAAATAACAGTAAAACAATAAGAAAGAGATAAAAAAATGACCGACCAAAAAAACAAAAAAAATCATAGAAGAAAAATCCATCAAACCAAACCCAGAGAGAGAAAAGCCATGGGATTTTACTTTTTTGCAAAACTGGTCCTCGGAATTATCACTCTCTTACTTCTCGGCCTCCTTCTCGTAAAACTCTTCTCCATTGCCCTTGAATCCAATGACAGAAAGCGGGCCCAAGAAACCATCAGACAGCTTCAACTTGCAATGGAAAATGCAAAATCAGAAGCCTTTGTACGACATCTCATCCTTGCCCCAAAGAATTGGTATCTCCTCAGCTACGACTCCAAAGAATTAGAGGACATTTGTAAAGAAGGCAAATGTCTCTGCATGTGTGAAAAGGACAAATTCAGCAAAGTAGACAAACAAATCCGTGCCTGCCTCGGAAAAGCAGAAGGCATCTGTGAAACATCTCCTGCCTCAATAAAAAACAGTGAAAACGCTAATTTCGCTGAACTCATCTCTAAGGTTCCCCATGCACTCACCATCAGATATTTCAAAGATAAAGAAACCTTCCATTTCTACAATTTTGATATTTTCAATTTCGATAAAAATGATATATTCGATGATGATGAAGCCTTTGCGAGATATTATGTAGAAGGGGGCCCTGAAACTCCAGGAGCTCTTTTTGAAAAGTATTCAGCAGTCGCGATAAGGGACAGGATACAATCAAACGAAAATGCAGACGCCCTGCTCCTTTGGAATTCTGTTGAATACACCAATTTTGCAGAAATCCTGGGAAAAGAGTCAGACGAAAAGAATATCAATCCTTTGCTCATCCTCGCAATGCTCAAGGTAAAACACCAGATCTTCGAAACATTCCAAGCCAAAGGAAATGAGGAATCATCAAAACCACGAGCTGCACAAATAATGAGAGAAAGCGTCTTCGAAAGAGCAAAACAGCTCCTTATTGAAGAAGATTTCAATCGTGAATGCAAGCGCCCAAGCATTTCAGAAAGAGAAGCGAACAAAGAGCGCTTCAATAAAGAAATAACTTCCGCAGTCCAATGCCTTGCAGGAACATTAAAAACAGCAATAGACAAAGGAGATAAATACAACATCTACGAGAAAACAGGAGGAGGGTTTTGGTCAGCTGTAAAAAGGACAGTGCTTCCCGTAAATGTCGCTGGAGAAAAAATTGATGTCAAAGACATTGAAACAGCAGCCATCTATTGGTATGCTGGAGATGCCTCCACAATTCGGGAAATCTGGGAGGTTTTTAACTTTTATACAAAATAGCTCAAAGAGGAAAATGACTCGGCAGAAAAAGGAAAACGGAAATAAGGTAAAATTCAACCCAAAAAACAAAAAAGCCCTAGAGAATCTTATTGACTGGCTTTTCTGGATTTTTCTCCTCCTTGTCCTATTAGCAGCTGCAAAACCTCTCTACAAACTCTTCACAGGATAAAATGCAAAAACCCATAAGTTAATGATGGAAAGAAAATCTTCAGAGGATAAAGATCAAAACCCATAAGTTAATGATGGAAAGAAAATCTTCAGAGGATAAAGATCAAAACCCATAAGTTAACTATTTAAAGAAACGTTCCTATAAAAATCAGAAAAAAGAAGAAAATGACCAACCGAAAAAAGGAAAACGGAAATAAGGTAAAAAAAACGCCTGCTAAAAAACAAAAAAGAGCAGTAGTTTCAGCTACGTTCATCATAACAGTTATCCTAGTTATCCTCTTTCTTTTGATTGGATTTTTCTTCATCGGCAGAATTGGTTTTCGCGACCTCGTAAATCAAGAGGCCTGCCATGAAAGCATCATCTTCCGCGATACATTCAATGTAGGTAAAGAAATTGAAGTAGGTCGTTCACTCCTTCCCCTTCAATGCCAAACTCAAAAACTTTGCTTCAACACGGGCAATCTCTTGACACGCTCCTTCAAAGAGGGATTTGAATGGAAAAAAGCAAAAGGCGACTGTGAAGAATTCAAAAATGCAAAATCAGGTGTCAAAACCGTGAATATCAAAGCCTCAACCAAAGAAGACAAGCAAAAAGAAGTCATAGCAAATATCGCAGATGAAATGGCAAGCTGCTGGAAAACCGTGGGCGAAGGATATTTGGATTACACCCCGAGAACCGAAGAATTCGGAAAGCATGTTTACTGCAGCATCTGCTCAAGAATCGCCTTTGATGAAAGTGCAAAGGATATTGGCCCAATCTCCTATGAAAAGCTCTATAAATACATGGAAACCACAACCCTGCCATCTATCACCTCCACGCGTCAAAACAGCTATTTAAAATTCCTCTACAACCGAGAATCCCTTGACAACCTAAGACAAGAAATCATAGACATTGCAGAAGGAAAAAAAGAAGCTGCTGTAGAGGGAATCGATCTCAAACTTTATCCCCAAAAAGACATCTATAAAATCTCCATTGATACCAACAAAGAATATGCAGTGGTTACACTCTTCAAAAAAGAGGGATGGGGTGGCTTCGCTACTTTTGCCGCTGGTGGAGCAATTGTTGGAGTAGCAACAGTAGTAGGTGCAGTCCTCGCAGGCATACCAACAGGAGGTATCGGCACGGTGATTATTCTTGCTGGAGCAGGCGCAGGTGGTGGTGCCTTTCTTTTTTCCCAGCATTATGACACAGTTGAAACAACCCCCCCAGCACTCATAGTCTTTGATGAAGACAACCTAAGAGCCCTCAACTGCGGCACCTTTGAATGGATCCCATAGCAGACAAGTTAAATTTTCACCTTCAATATTTTTCGAAGGTATAGTTCATATACCAACATTTATTAAACATCCTCCCTCTATACAGAAATGAAAGAGGCTGAAAACCCTATTTTAGGTTATATCATCTTCATTATTCTGAACATTATCCTTAGTGTAACTGTCCTTGTCTTCATCCTCAGAACAACAGAAGGAGCTAACTTCTACGAAAAAGCCTATGCAAAAAGAATCGCCCTCCTCATAGATGACACTCAACCTAACACAATCCTCTTCATCGATGTAGGAAAAGGAGTAGAAATCGCTGACAAATTCAAAATTGAACCAGAATTTATCATTAGAGACAATGCAGTTCTCGTAAATCTCGCCAAGAGCCCAGGAAATAGCGATACTTTCTTCAGAGATCTCGATGTAAAACTCAAATACCTTAACGAAACCAAACTCCTTCAAATAGAAGTAAATAAAAAAGCATAACAGAAAAATGAAACCAGAGATATTCCAAAACAAAAAAGGCGGAGAAAGAATCCTTTCATTCTATTGGTTTATTCTCTGGATTCTCGCAATCGGAGGCATTGCTGCAAGCCTCTTCGCATTCAGCTCCTATGCAGCTGATACACGCCTCTATGAAGCGCAAATCCTCTCAAAACAAGTCCTGCTCTGCATCACAGAACAAGGCGAAATCAAACCCTCTTTCCTCCATGAAAATTTTGACCTCGAGAAAGAGTGCTCACTCAACCTCAAGGTAGGAAATACCTACGAGTACTTTCTCAACATCTCACTCTACACCTACGACAGCTGTAACGAAGGAAAATGCACCCAGCCCCTCCTCATCTCTGGAAAAACCACTTCCCATGAATATGGAGACAAAACCCTTGAAGTGTTTTGCGGCACAAATGCAAAAGGCAAGGCTCCGAAGTGTTATGAAAATTCCGCCTATATTCTCACAGAAAACAAACCATCATTCATCAAAATAAAAATTGCAATCCTCAAGCTAAGGCAAAATGTCAGATAAGCTATTGAAGAAAATAAAAAAGAAAACCAAAAGAGGAAGAACCTTACTAAGATCTAAAAAAGCCCAGATCTCAGAAGGACTCAACTTTGCTCTCGGCACAGTGGTTATTTTCTTTATCCTCTTCTTCCTCATCCTCGGCTCACTCTTTCTCGTCAAAGAAGATCCGCAGGTCCAAACTTCCTTAAAAAACTATGCAACAACAGAACAGAATTTCAGAAATGAAAACTACGTCGTATATCAAAGTGGCGAAATCGCAATCACGCTCCAAGCTATCCTCGCAACTGAAAAAAACTTTGTAGGGGAAAATAGGAAAGTTTCTATGAAAGAGGCTCTCCTCATTTGGACACAAGAGCCTGCACAAAAGATCGTTAATAAGGAATATTTCCCCCAAGCAAGTGCAGGCTACCTTGTTTTCTCAACCTTGGAGGAGGTCATTCAAAAATCAATTTCAAAAGCAGAATATCCTGTCTCTCGGCGAGAAGAGTATAATAGTGCTCTCAAAAAACCCTGCTATTACTTCAGCGCAGCATATACCCAAAATGGAAAAGAAAAACGCTCGATCAATATGGGAAGTCTCGTAAAGCCAACAACCTATTACACTGCTCCTAGAAAAGAAGGAAATCTCTATCTTCTCGATCATGACCTTGATAAAGACTTCGAAAATCTGATGCAGAAGCAAGCAACACCCCTTATCCTTAATGCTCCTGAAGGATTCATTGATATCTATCTCTACATAAACAACAAAGGATGTAATTAAATAAGAATGAAAAACAAAAAAGCAGATGCTCCTATTCTCATTATGGTCATGCTCATCCTAGCCCTCTCTCTCTTTACTCTCTTCCAATTTTCAAAAAACAAGAGAAATATAGACACGCTCACCCTCGACTATGGCGCCACCGACATCCTTTACAATCGAGAGGCACAACTCCGAGTGCAATTAAAGGAACTCGCAGAAACTGCCTCGATGCGTGCATACAACAGCATCATGAGCAGTCCTCCCCTCTTCACAGAACAAGGAGTAATTGCAGAGCTCAATGACGATGTCCTCAACCAAGAATTCAAAAAAGAATTTCAAAAATTGCTTGATGAAGAACTGGGGGAATACATCAAAAATCAAGGAGAACTCAAAGAGGAAATGATGCAAATAAAAGAAATCGTCAAAAATCAACCAAGCACCATTCAATTCAAAGACAATGAAGTTATCAGCCTTGATATCAATGAAGTAAAAATAACTCTCATAAGTTTTGACAAACAAGATAGAGAAACATTCAGAGGCATCTACACACCAAAGATAATCACAACCATCAATCTCACCCAACAAGATCTCAGTAAAGCGAGTTTCGATTACTTCCAATCAATCTACATGAACTGCAAAAATGAGCAGGAAAAAATTCCCTGCCTCAACCAACACCTTCCACAATTCAACATGATCTTCACGTATGGCAGAGGCTACAAATCTGGCACGCCACAAGGCACACTCACAGATCCAGCCCCATACAACATCGAAATCACCTATCTTAATCTAACAACAAAACGCTCTTTCCCTTCCGGAGAAAAAATTCTTCCAATAAACTTCAAAGTGGTTGTTGACATCAAAGAACTCTAAGAAGGAATATCCAAAACAAAAATCACCAAACTACCAAACTCGTTCCGCTTCCTCATAACTCTCAAGAGATCCGATATCAAACCATCTATCCCTTTCTCCATCAAAAACATGTCCGTAAATATCCCTCTGTTTATAAAGCCACGCAATAAAATCCCCCGACCTATCTGGAGAATTTCCTTCATCTAAATATTTCTTAAGCAAACCTATAACATCCTGAGTTAAAAAATAAATCCCGACAGTGCAAAGGCTCGAACGAACAAAGGGGTCCTTTTCCTTAAAATAAATAATCTTACCACCCCCATCAATCCTCGGATTTCCCATTCTTCGGGCAATCTCCAAACTACCAACATCATACAGAGAAATAATGGGAGCTCTGTTTAATTTAAAATTTTGATACATAGCAACTAAATCAAAGGAAAACAAATTATCTGAATGAATCACTAAAAAATCATCATGAACTTTCTTCTTCCCCAAAGCATAATGAACATCTCCAAGGGATCCTAATCTGTCATCATTACTTACTGTCCCGTCATTAAGAATGTCAATGAAAACCCCGCACTGAAAATTCTTGCTCCACTCCAAAAACTCCTTATAGAATTTATCATTCGTGACAACAATAATTTCATCAACATCTTGAATCAAACAAACCCTTTCAAAAATGTATTCAATGATCGGTTTCCCTTTTACTTCAAGCAAAGCTTTTGGCCTATGTTGTGTTAAGGGATACATGCGAGTTGCATAACCCGCTGCCAGCAGTATAGCTTTCATGACTCTCCATAAAAAATTCTTGGCCTATAGCATGGATACTCTAAAGACATTTCTTCAAAAACCCTTTTGTCCTCAGACAAAACAATGACTCCGCCACCGCTCCCCGCAACCTTTGATCCCAGAGCACCCAGCTCCTTAGCTCTTTTAATCATCTCTAAATCACCAGGCAAATGTCTGCATAAACGCTCTCGCAATTCACTATTTCTATCCATGAACATTCCAAGTTTTCTCCAATCTCCCTGTAACAAACACTCTCTCCCTTCAACAGCAAGCTGGGCAATCTCATCCATCGATTCTTTTATTCTCAGAGCTTCATCACCTCCTCTCAAAAACCTCTCTCTTAAAGGATTATGAACCGCTGCACTATTCTTCGGCTTCACACCCAAAGACAAAAAGAAAGGAATAGTATCAACATCAAGTCTTTCAATTTTACCATAACCATCACTCTCGCGCATATATTCCTTTCCAGAAAAATCCATAGAGGTAACGCCTTCAAAAGAAATTGCATATCTGTCCTGAAACCCTGCAGCAATTCCTAACTCATCAGTCTCAACCCTTAAAGCCTTCTCTGCAATTTCATACTTGTCTAATCCAAGAGAAAAATATTCATTCAACGCCCTTAATGTCGCTATAACAATAGCAGAACTCCCTGCTAATCCTGATCCCAGAGGAACAGAACTTTTATACCCCACAGCAATACGCTCATCACCTAAACCTAAATGCTTAATAGTTGCTTTCACGAGATTATGTTTTCCATTGTATTCTAAATTCGATTCTAAATCACCATTCCCAGAAATCATGAGTTGAGAATCTTTATCAACTTCAACCTCAGCATACTTGTCAAAAGTAAAACTAATACACTTCCCCCCATAAATATCAGAAGGATTTCCCAATAATCCAACGCGCCCATAAGCCCTTTTTCTAACCATCCTCAATGCTACAATCAAGGGCTTTTAAAATTTATCACAGAGAAGAATATATGAAAATTCCATCACCAAATCCGGGGCTTTTAAAATTTATCACAGAGAAGAATATATGAAAATTCCATCACCATTTGACTACAATGCTGATGATCAGTACGTGAATAATTCCCTATCGAGTAAATCTTATAAGTTTCAATAAATTCTCTTCCAAGTGCTTCTTCTCATACTCCTTCGACTTTTTTCCTCATTTTTCCAGCGAGGGGGTTAGAGAAGATTCTTCCAAGGCTTTCTGGATTACCTCTTCAAAAGCAGAAAAAGGCTGTGCCCCAATGAACTTCTTCCCATTGATAAAAAAAGTTGGTGTCCCAGAAACTCCCAAAGAAATTCCATCTGCCCTATCCCTCTTCACCTCCTCAGCATATTTCCCAGAATCTAAACACTCGTCAAATCGTGCTGGATTCAATCCCAGCTGCCGAGCATAACTCTTCAAATCCGCCACGCTCAAAGCCTGTTGATTCTGAAATAAGAGATCGTGGTATTCCCAAAATTTTCCCTGTTCATCAGCACATTCAGCAGCTTCAGCAGCCTTCTGCGCATGAGGATGCGCATCTAAAGGAAAATCTCTGTAAATAACCTTCACCTTCCCAGAGTCAATATATCTCTCTTGAATTAAGGGATAAGTCTGTCGGAAAAACCGAAGACAAAAAGGGCATTCAAAATCAGCGAACTCAACTATAGTGACAGAAGCCTCAGCACTTCCCTGAACAGGATCATCATCTAAAAGCACATCTCGCTCTTCCATTGCCTCCCGACCGCTCTCCTGATCCACAGCAGATGCTTCCGACTTTCCTCGAACAAAATAAAAAAGAATCGACCCTAAAAAAAGAAGGAGTATCAATGCTCCAAAAATCTTCCACTTCCGTAACATGCCCTGCTTAAAAGCATTTTCTTTATAAATGCTCTCTTGAACCTCTAAAATTCAAAGACGCGAAGAAGAGCCATAAAAACAATACCGAGCACAAAAAAGAGAAGCTGGAAAAAACTCCTACTAACACGCACCTCCTTATGCAACTCAGGAATCAAATCAGCTCCTGCAATGTAGATAAAGCTTCCTGCTGCAAAAGGCACAAGAAAATTAAGCATTCCTTCAACCCTCCCAAGCAAAAGTGCAATTCCTCCTCCAACAACTGCAGTTAATGCAAGAAGAAAGTTAAAAAACAGTGCTTTTCTCCGAGAAAAACCACCATGAAGTAAAACCCCATAATCGCCAATCTCCTGAGGAATTTCATGAAAAATAACGGCAAGGGTTGTCGCAAACCCAACAGGTATAGAAACAAGATAACTCGCCCCAATAACGACCCCATCAATAAAGTTGTGTACTCCGTCACCCCACAGATTAATGAAGGCAAAAGGATGTTCATGCCCCTCACCAACATGGTGGCAATGTCTCCAGTGAATGAACTTTTCAACAACGAAAAAAACAACCACCCCTGAAAGCACAAAAAGTCCACCTGCCAAAGTAAATCCAGCACCCTCGACCATCTCAGGCAGCAAATGTAAAAAAACATCTCCAAGTAATACCCCTGCAGAAAAACTCACCAAATACAAAAGAAAACTTTGAAGTCTCTTGCTATGAACTCCAAGCGTAAAAACACCAACAAAACTCACTAAACTTACTGCAAACACACTAATAAGGGTATAAAGGACAACATCAAGCATAATAATACTCTTAAAGATAGATTTATAAAGCTTACTGATTCTCATTATCAATAAGAAATGGAAAGAAAATCGAGAAAGACGCGGCAGAAAGAATGGTTGGGGGAGGAAATGAAGAGAATGAATTCCTTTTTTACAGCCGAAGAATTATTTGAAAAATCAAAGAGAAAAGATACTAAAATTGGAATTGCAACAGTTTACAGATTCTTAAGTGAAGGAGTCGAGAAAAGAAAAATACATGCATATACATGCAACCGAAAAACAATCTACTCTCTGGATGCAAGAAACCATTGCCATTTTATCTGCGAAAAATGCGGAAAAATTACTCATATAACAATCAACACACTAGACTTCATCAAAAATAAAATAAAAAACCATATATGTCATTTCCAGATAGATGTCCATGGTTATTGTGACAAATGCAAAGAAGTCAATGATCAAGAAGAAGATAAGAGAATAATTTCAAGAAGTTCCCTAAAACGTGGGAATATTTGAAAAGGTTCTGAACAACAATCCATAAATACTCCCCATTCCTTTCCAAGAAATGCTTTCCAAGAACATCACTCCAAGAAAATACCAAGAAGAAATCTTCAACACAGCTAAAGAAAAAAACACACTAGTCGTCCTCCCCACAGGCACAGGAAAAACCCTGATCGCCCTCATGCTCGCAAAAGAAAGATTAGAAAAATGGCCGGGATCAAAAATTCTCTTCCTTGCCCCAACCAGGCCTCTAGCCCAGCAACACCTCGACTACTTCCAGCAAAATCTCCAAAACCCGGAAATAAAATCCTCACTATTCACAGGCAAAGTAAAGCCTGAAAAAAGAAAGCAAACATGGGATGAAGCAGACATTATCTTCTCAACACCTCAATGCATTGCCAACGATCTCAAAGACCATCTTTACACTTTAGAAGACGTCTCCCTCCTCATAGAGGATGAAGCTCATCGCTGCGTAAAAAACTATGACTACACCTATGTAGCCAAAACCTACAAAGAGCAGGCAAAACACCAGCGCATTCTCGGATTAACAGCCTCGCCAGGTTATGAAAAGAAAACGATTTTAGAAATTTGCCAGCACCTCGGTATAGAAACCGTAGAGGTAAGAACCCGCGAGTCAGCAGATGTAAAACAATATCTCCAAAAATTAGACATTGAAACAATCTACATTGATTTTCCTCCAGAACTAGAAGAAATAAGAAACCTCATCAAAATCATATTTGATAAAAAGGTCGAGGAGCTCAAGAACAGAAAACTGCTCTTCCTTCCCGGCAACAAAAAAACCCTTATAGATCTCCAAAAAAAGATCATGGCCAACATTCTTTCAGGAAACCGAAATATCCATATGCTTGCAGGAGCCTCTGCCTGTGCACAAGCTCTCAAAGTACAGCACGCAATAGAACTCATAGAAACGCAGTCCATCACAGCATTTAACACATACATCCTTGATCTTTTCGGCCAAGCAAAAAAGGCAAAGAGCAAAGCAGTCACCAACCTCGTAAAACAAAAAGAATTCAACAAAGCCTATGTCCTTGCAACAGAACTTCTCGCGCAGAACAAAGAGCATCCAAAGCTAAACGCGCTGAAAGAATTGATTAAAAAAAAGATTACAGAAGAAAAGAAAAAAAGAATTATTGTTTTCTCGCAATTCAGGGACAACATTGTTAAGATATGCAAAATGCTCAATCAAATACCCGGAGTGAACGCAAAGGTCTTCATTGGCCAAGCATCAAAAGAAGACAGCCCCGGACTCTCTCAAAAGCAGCAGCAAGAGATTATTCAAGAATTCTCTTCTGGAAAAGTTAATATCATCGCCTCCACTTCTATAGGAGAAGAAGGTCTCGACCTTCCAGAAGTGAATGACGTGATCTTCTATGAACCTGTTCCAAGCGCGATCAGAAAAATCCAGCGAGCAGGAAGAACTGCAAGACTTTTTCCAGGAAAACTCACGGTTCTCGTCACAAAAAAAACCAGAGATGAAGCCTACTACTGGGTTGCTTTCTCCAAGGAAAAAAAGATGTACAAAGCGCTGGATACTATTAAAGAAGACCTAGAAAATCAAAATGCTGTTCCAGAACTGCAAAGTGCAGATAATCAAGAAGCCAAGAATCAAGAAAAAGAAGATATGCAAAACCAAAAATCAATCTTAGACTTTAATAATGAAAGTAAAAAAGAGATAGCCTAAAATGTTCCACACGATCTTCTCGAAGAAAAGAATCAAGCCTCAAGAAAAACGCAGGATCATCGCAGATCATAGAGAGAAAAACTCGATGGTAATAGCAGAACTAGTCGCATTAGACATTGACGCAGAATTCAAACAACTCGCTGTCGGGGATTATCAGATTGGTAAAATTGCCGTTGAAAGAAAAACAGCCTCTGATCTTATCTCCTCACTTCTCAACAAACGCATCTTCTCTCAAATTGAAAGCCTGAAGCAGTATGAAAAATCCCTCTTCATTATTGAAGGATTTCAGGATCTTGACCTCTCAGAAACCGAGCTCCATGAGAACACCTTAAGAGGCCTTTTTCTCTCCATTTCTCTAGACCATCAAATTCCTATTCTCTTCTCCAAAGATGCAAAGGAAACCGCTCTTTTCCTTTCTTTAATTGCAAAAAAGAAGAAAACAGAATTTTCCCTTAGAGCAAAAATGCAAATGACAGACACCCTAAGACTACAATTCATCCTTGAAGGCTTTCCCTCTATAGGTCCAAAAACAGCGCAAAAACTCTTGGAAAGGTATCAAACACTGAGAAACATTATCAATGCTCCTGAAGAAGAACTCAAGAAGTTTTTAGGGAAAAAAGCTGAAAAATTCCTTGAACTTCTGAATAAAGAATACCAAAAGAAAAAAAAGATAGAATAATCCTCAAAATAATTCGAAACCAAAATGAATCATGCTCAAAAATATTAACGCAGGGGGAACCTATAAACATCCTCGTACATCGGTCCTTCAGGCTTCAATTCAGATTTCTTCAGCACATACTCATCCACCAAAAATTGAACAGGTCTCACATGAATCTGCTCAATCAATTCCTGCAATCGCTTATGATCCTGAACTCTCTTAATCCTCGCAAAAGTCACATGATTATGAAACCTCGTATCGGGATCAAAAAAATCTCCTAGTTTCTCATCAGTCAGGTCATGCAGCCTCTTAATTTCGCCCCCATCCTCCAAGTCGATCCATAAAATCCTATCACTAAAAAATCCCAAACCCCCCAAACAACAAGAAAAACTGGGAAAAGAAATTCCACGCAAAACATCTGCAATCATTCCCGCCTCACGATCAAGAATCTCCCCAAAAAACTTCAAGGTTAAATGCATATGCTCCCCCCCTACATACTTCGCCTTCAACAATCCACTCCTCTCAAGAATCTCCTTGATACGAAGAATCTCTGTCTTCACTTCCTCGCTGAGCTCAATTGCAAGAAATGCCCTCATGCCACCACGTGCCCTTTAGCCTTTAAAATTCTTATCACCGCATGATCAATCTGCTCTTGTGAAATCTTTCCATCCTCTGCCATCCTCTCCAAACTCCCCAAAAGCCTATCCAATTTTCTTGGCGTCAGAGAAAAATCCAGGATCACGTCATTCCCTTCATTAATAAGATCAACATACATCTCCTCCTTTGAAGAATAAAACTGCCGCAACCCTTCCATGTTCACTTCGTCTGTCACAACCAATCCTTCAAACCCAGTTCTCCTAATGCTTTCAACACAGGTGCGAGAAACAGGGCAAGGCCTTCCTCCAGAATCAATCTCCCCAGAAGCAACGACATGCCCGACCATCACCCCACTCACTTCATTTCTCAAAACAACAAGAAAAGGAAAACGCTCCTCTCCCATAATTTCTTTTTCAACAATCTGCAGATGAGGATCCTTGCTATCAATGCTTCCTCCTGGATAGTGCTTCACCACAGCCAAAACACCAGAACTCTGCAGCCCTCGAACATATGCACTTGCCCATTCTCCAATTTCAAAAGTGCTTGCATTCCATCCTCGTCCTGGCCAGACCTTGCCATCAGCCTCAGCAACAGGAGCAAAATTCATCGTGAAACCTATTTCTTGCAGCAACTTTCCATGCTCCTCTCCAAGTACGCGGGCTTCTTCTTCACTCTTAATCTCCCCCAAAACAGAAGAATTATAGAAATTCTTAAAAGGATTCCAGTATCCTTCGAGATCAGTAGAGAAAAAAGGCTGAAGTCGTGAAGCATTCTTGAACCCCCTGATCCTCGTTACATACCAATCCTTATCATTTTGGCCAAACAAATAAATCCCGCCAACATTCATCCTCATGATATCGGGGGAATTTCTCCTTCCAGAAACCACAATCATCTGGCTTAACTTCTGCTTCAAAGTAAGCGAAGAAAGATCAAGCACTTTTCCATCAATCTTGATGTTCTCGACAGAATATGCTCTTGGAACTTTAAGCCCCTGAAAAGAGTAATACACTCCGATCATAATCACATCATAAACAACCAAGAGAATCACCAAAAAAACCAAGACCGCCATCTTCCTCTTTTTTTCTTCCATAAAAATCCTCCTTAAGGGAGATTAATAAGAATATGTATAAAGTAAAATAGCGAATGTGGTTCTAAAGTCAAAGCACCTCTGCCAAGATCCTCACATATAATTTCTCCCCAATTTTTAAAGCATCTCCGCGAGTATTCTCGCTCCAAGCTTCACCGTCCTCCCCAATTCCACACCATGCGCAATCTCTCCATCCTCCAAAGAAGGATTAATTTCAATAATGTCCAGCCCTCGAAAATTCTTCATCATTGCAATCCTTTGCAAAATATAAATAATTTCCCTCGAAGAAAGCCCACCAGGCTCTTGGTAGCCTGTTCCAGGTGCAAAAGCAGGATCAACAACATCAATATCCAAAGAAACATACAAAGGATTACCTCCTGAAAATTCCATAATAAAATCCGTAGTTCCTTCGAGATCAGTCAAAAGCTGGTTCATCTCAACCCTGCGAATTCCACGCTCCTCTAAAAAGCGCAATTCCTCGCTATCGGCGTTTCTCACACCCACCAGCAAAACCTTCTCACCATCAAACTCTTCAACCACCTTCCGTAACCACTCTTCATGCGTCGGCTCTCGCATTGCAGGCATGCAATCAGGATGCGCATCAAACACAATCAACCTCGCATCGGGATAAACCGAAAAAAATCCCTTAACCAAAGGATAAGATATCGAATGGTCTCCTCCAAGGGAAAAAACTTTATCCTGCTTCTCAAACATCTCTTTACTATTTCTCAAAATCAACTCCTGAGCCTCAGCAATATTGCTGTTATCAACGTGAATATGCTCTAAGTCAAGCTTCTGATACTGCACAGGTTTTCCCTTCTCACTACTATAAATCTCTTTCTTGAGGCATTCCAATACCTTGAAGCATCCTTCCTCGCATCCCGATGGCCTTCCAGGAGCATTCACTCCAGGCACTTTCACAATAAACATAGAACATATCAAAGAAGATGTCTTTTAAAACTTATGATTTCGGTACCAACGCCACATAACTATACCCTTTCAATTTGCCTAAATTACGAACATCCTCAAGCTTAATCTTCTTCACCTTCTCCTCGAAATCATAATAATCCTCAGCCTTTCCAGCAAGCTCTTCCTGAATCAAACCAAAAGCAGCATTCTTGCTGTCTTCTTCCTGCAATTCATAGCTTCCTATCATCTGCTCTTTCGCCTCATCCAAATCCCTCCTTTCCAATGTTTGCATTTTCTTAATCTCCTCAATAAGAAGTCCCTTAACTTGCTCATCCTTTCCTTTCTCTGTCCCAACATAAAACCCAACATAACCAAAATGCTTTCCCTGATCTAAAAATCCCTTCACTGCATACGCAAGCCCTCTTTTCTCTCTAATCTCTAAAAACATCCGTGAAGACATCCCATCAGCAAGAATCGTCGTAAAAGCCTGCGCAGCATACCTTCCCCGCTGAATAAGCGAGGGACAATGCGCCCCTAAAATTAAATTCACTTGCTGAACATCTCTCTTTTCAACAGTCTGCTCTGTCTTCATCTGAGGATCAACACCTGCTTTATGTTTATCAACCTTCTTCAACATCAATTTCTTCGCAAATTCCTCAACCTCTTCCCAAGAAGTCTTCCCCACCACACACAAAACAGGCGAAGAAAAATAATGTGAGTCATGAATCTTGACCAGATCTGCACGAGTGAGAGGCATCAAACTCTCCCTGTTCCCAGTACCCCAAGCACCAAAGGGTTTCTCGTACAACAATTCTTTAATCCGCTCTAAAACATATCTTCGAGGATCATCATAATACATCTTAATCTCCTCTAAAATCACCTTCCTTTCCCGCTCAAGATCCTCTTGCTTCACTAATGGATTAAAAAAGATATCAGAAATCACATCCACTCCCCTAGAAAAATGTCGTGAGGGCAATTTCACATGATAGGCAGTCATCTCATCTGAAGTAAAGGCATTGAGCTCTCCTCCCACTTGCTCCACCTCCTTTGAAATTTGCTCTGCACTTCTTTTAGGGGTCCCTTTAAATGCCATATGTTCAAGAAAATGAGCAGCCCCTTTAGTCTTCATAGGCTCAAATCCATATCCATAACGGGCGGCAAGAGCCACGGTTGTCACAGGAAGCTCCCTCTGCTCATGCAAAACAGTAATTCCATTCTCAAGAACTTTTTTAGTAAAATCTTGTTTCATAATCCTGCCTCGATAATCATAAATATTATCTTAAATCAACCCCATGCTCTACTCAAAAAGAGAACATTAATAAACATTACGAAACTGCAAACCCCTTAACAATCTCTTGATTCAAAACTTCAGGATGAAACAAAACTCCAAGAATCTGCCTCGCCTTCCCTTCAGCAATTTCTTCCTTTTTCATGATCTGTACTCCTCCAGCAGATTCAGCCACAACCTCAAAATCTCTAGGAGGAATTATTCCAAGATTATGCAAACTATAAACAAAAAACTCCTCAGGAAGAGAAAACAAATCCTTCCTCAATCTCACCAGAGTCTTCCCAATCTCTGGCTCTTTTACAAGCTCGCCCCCGAAAAGGTGAGCGAGAATCTGTGCCCCTGCACAAATCCCTAAAACATCCCCTTTGGAACTTTTCAGCCACTCAAACATCCTGATATTTTTCAAATATGCAAAGTCCAGCAAACTCGCCCCGCAGAGAATAATCTTCTCAGCATCAAGATCACTTTTCTTCAAACGAAAATACTCTCGTACACAATAATCAACACCCTGTTCTTTCAAAATCCCGCAAATCGGCTTCACAAATTCATGCTCGTGAATCTTCTCCTTGCAAAGATTAACCACCAAAATCATTTTCTCTCCAAAAGATATAATGTTCTTTATTAAAATCCTCCACTAAA
>CAYJRI010000005.1:0-17505 GCA_964372435.1 Candidatus Woesearchaeota archaeon
GTAGTTTTGCTTAATTATAAGCCTTTTTGGTGCTAAAATGTATCAATCACCTAAAAGATTATTGGAAAGAAAAGTATTGCACCGCAAAAGGAACTTATGATATTTACATTCTTTTCTTTGAGCAATCTTTTAATATTAGTAAAACTGGAGGATTAATTTCATTTATTACCCCAAATAAGTATTTATCTTCTCCATATGGGGCAGCGCTACGTGAACTTATAGAAAAAAATTATCAATTATCAAAAGTATTAGATCTCTCAAGAGTTAAGGTATTTAATGATCCTTCAGTTTATCCAATGATTACAATAATAAAGAATGAAAAATCAACACGAGAGTATTCTATCATTACTGAAAAAATATACTCTCCAAACCTCGATGATAAGAAATCTTTTACCATTTCATCAAAAAACCTTAAAGTATTGCCCGATTATATTTGGGGAATTCTATTATCAGACAATATAAGGATTATTCAAAAAATTTTCGAGAAAAGTAAATCTCTTGAAGAAACTTCTACTGTTCGTGCAACAAGTACTGCTGCCGAAGCAGATGAATACTCGAAATACATTAATGAAAAAGAAAAGGGTCTTCCAATTATTAATACGGGAACGATAGATAGATATTGCGTATCTTATGGCGTAACTGATTTTATGAATAAAGGAACGAAACTAAAAAGACCTTCTTTAGACATATCTAAGGTAAGTAAAGATCGTAGAAATTTATACAACACGCCTAAAATAATAGTTGCGAAACTCGCTTTAAAAATTGAAGCATTCCTTGATGCTGAAGGAAAATATGCTTCGATTAATACAAATTGCATCTCCAATCCAAAAGAAGGAATCTCTCTTAAGTTCTTATGTGGAATTCTTAATTCTAAATTAATGAGTTTTGTATATTCTGAAGTTTTTTCTGGGCTCAAGATGAGTGGCGGATATTTCCAATTTCAAGCACCTCAACTAAGAGTTTTACCAATATATCTCCCAAAGAATAATGAATTAAATAAAATTGAAGTTCTCATCGATCAGATGCTTCTCCTTCAAAAGAAATATCACGACCAAAAAATTACTGGAAATGAAAAAGAACGATTAAAACAACAAATTGATAATGTCGATTATGAAATTGACCAAGAAGTCTACAAGTTTTATGGGATAACTACTGAGGAGCAGAAAATTATCGAGGAAAGTTTAAAATAACTAACTTCGCCTTTCAATAAAACAAATAACTGCTTCACTTCCAGCAACTAAAATCTCGCCAATATTCGCTCCAGAAATGTGAAGAGCGAATGGCTTACGAGCTAAGTAAGATCCTGCCCTTATATTGTCGTTTTCTTCCATGTTTACCTCCCATTAAAATATTCTTTTTAAAGTAGAAATGATTACCCCTATGACGCCCAATCCTCCGAGGAAGATTGCAATAATAACTCCTGCCCAAATTGCAATAGTTGATGCTTCTGCATTTGCTCCGGAAATTGCGAGCAGTATTCCTGCAATTATAAGAACTCCAACAATACCCGTTGCCCCAAGTCCTAATCCAAAAATTTTCTGTACCATTTTAGGTTATCCGTGTTCTGAAATTCCTACTCTGGCTGTGTGAAGTAAATCGTCGAAACGCTTTCCGTTGTCCACTGTCTGAATCATAAGAGGAAGGTGTCTCAACTTCGATAACTCTCATTTTTCTACCATGCACAGCAATTACATCCGGTCTTCTTCCGTAAAGCGTTCTTGGTTTGGAATAACCTGAGATATCCGCGTCAACTTTCCATTCCTGACTCATATATCCTGCGGCGACTCTTCGCACTAATTTGTCATGTTCTGTTTGTTCTTTGAAAGATCGTTTCATTTTCATGTTCCTCCTCTTTGGAGAATAGTAGATAAAAAGAGCACTACTATATAAATCTTTCGTCACTACATTTTATATAGTTGTTCTATAAAAGTTGTATTTGCGTAAGCTTTATATATCCTCTTTCCCCTGATATAATATTCTTAATTTTAAAAAAAAGAGGTGGTGAAATACTTATGGCTGAGAAGAAAAATAGAGATGAAATATCTGAGAGAATACTTTCTGTTTTAGAAGATAAGCCCCTATCGATTCAGGAGATGAGTAAAGAAGTGGGATCTAACTGGTCTACGGTTAATGAAGTCTTGGAGGGATTAAAGAAAGAAGGACTGGTTCGAGAGGTTGTTTCAACTGAGAAGATCAAGCTCTACCAAAAACTTTCTAAAGAAACCTATTTTAATATTCCTCTTGCGGATGACGCAAAAAAAAGATTTAGCTATCTTTTCTCTCTTATTCTTTCAAAGTATAAAGAGGAGGCGAAGAGACTACCTGACAAAACACATTTTGCAAAATGTGCTGTTAAAGTCATTGAACATCCAGAAAGTAAACTTAGTGATCTCCCCCTCATTTGGTATTTATTTGGAAAGATTCCTCTCATGATTGCCGATCCAGTTCAAGATTATTCTATTGATTATTCTCCACCAAATCATAAAAAAATAGAAGAACTTGTAACCACCATTGTAAAAGAAGATTGCAAAAAATCTTCGAAAACTCTCCAAAAAGAACAATATCAGTCGCATAATGAACTACTTTACATATTAAAACAAGATTTTGAAAAAATAATAACTTCCAAGAATCTTGATGAAGATCAAAATAAGTTTAAAAATATTCTCAACAAATTTTTCCTTGAGGCACCTATCACGGAAGATTTTCCTGAAATTTTTGAGCTTACTGAGCGGTTTATGATAATTGTAGAGAAACTTTCCCTGTTAAAGAGGTTAGAAAGCAATAAAATAAAGATTCTTTTAACATTTAATACTCTATGGAAATTCCTCGCTACTTATAAATTCCTAGATTCTATTACATCACTCAAACCTTATAGCGACAGGAAAAAAATCTTCGAATATTATTTAAGGGAACCTCTTGAAGTCAGAAAAAATTCTGCTGAAGAAGCAATATCTGAGTTGAATTCTATTTATTTTAGTTCTCTAGACGGAGCGGAAATTGAACTTCCAGATGAAGCAATTGAAGTCCGAAGAATTATGGCTGACTGGACAGGAGAACAATATGGAGAGAGATAGTTTCTTTGATACTAGTACTATTATTCATTACGCAGACTACTCTCCTAAGTACGAGCATCTCATAGCAAAAAGATGCAACACGTATATTTCTAATAAAAAGGGTAAATTCTTAATTTGCTTTTTTGTTTTAGTGAAAGAAATTCCCCAAGTTGTCAGAAAAAGAGGTATTATTCACAAAGAAGTTTTTAAAAAAATTAAAGATAAAGAGTACCTTCTAGGAAGTACGTGGCCTGGAAAAGAATTATCAAAAAATGACCTCCAATATACCTCAAAAATTTATGAAGCCTATAAAGATTTGAAAGTTGATGAGGTTTCAAGAATATTCCTATCTGAAAGAACTATTTGGGAAATGAAAATAGACCTTTTCCTGAAAACTAAGATTGACGCTCAAGTAATGCCTCTCAAAGAAATTGACGAGGAACTTGTAAAAATCTTGAACGAGTCAATAGAAAATTATGCAGATTGCAAGGTCTTAGCAAGTGCTTTGCAGTCACAAAAGGAAAGAGACATTTTCTTATTTGTTATTGCTGATAAGCACGTTGATCCAAATACTTATGATTTTTTGAAGGGCGAACCACGATTGGAAAAATACAAATTTCCTGAATTAAAAAATCTTTGTTTTGAAGATTGACTTATAGCTGACAAAAATCCAGCCGAAAAAGACTAAATAATCTCCTTCAATACCCCATCTGCTCTGCAATCTCCCTCGCCCTAAAAAACAACCAATGCTTCTCTTTAAAATTCACAAGAGTAAATCTTCCCCTCAACTTCTTCCCATGAATCACTGCAACAATCTTCTTTTCCTTGACTGATTCCGGTTCCCACCATCCTTTATCCCAGATCTCTACTTCTCCAGCACCATACAGCCCCTCAGGAATCACTCCTTCAAAATCCATATAATCAACAGCATGATCTTCAACCTGCACAGCAAGTCTCTTGGTCCCATCCACAGCAGGCTCCTTAGGAATTGCCCATGACCTCGCAACTCCTTCCCACTCTAAGCGTAAATCATAATGCAAATGAGATGCATGATGCTCATGAACAACATACTTTAATTTCTTCATTCAAAGCAAAAGCATTGTAACTATTTAAACATGAATCTTAACATTTATATACTAGAAAATAAAGATTAGAATATGCCTACTACAGTAGACAAATACCCCGTAGAAAAGAGGAGAGTTCTCAAGAAAGCCATTACAGCATCTATCAAATGGTGCCTTGTTCTAGCACTTCTCCTGATAATCAACCTCTATAACGGAATCAATCCTCTGCAGGAATATCTCGTCCTTGCTGTAATCATATTTTCCCTTGAATTCATCTACCACAACATGCTCTACAAAAGGTACTTCTACAACATGGAAAGGAAATTTCTCACCATCAGAGAAGGAGTTATAGCAAGAAGAGAAAGAAATATCCCATTCAAAAGAATCCACGACATCTATGTAGATCAAGACCTCCTCGACCGCATTTTCAAATTATGGGATCTTCACCTCACAACCACAGACTCCAGGCTTTTCAATATTCACATTGACGGACTCTCGGCAAAGAATGCAAAAGCAATCAGAAATCTTTTGCTCAAGAAGATTTAGGATCATAATCTTATACAAACAAAATCTTTAAAAATAAGCAGCACTCAAACTTGAGATGCTGCCTTTACTTCTAACACCCGATTACATAAACCAAGAAAACAAACAATTTCGGAGAATGCTTTCATACATCTTTGAGCGTGTTTCTTGGTCAAAGAATCAGCCATCTATTGTAAATATTGCATGTGGTAAGTGCTACGAAATGGAAGTTCTCCTTGAATTGTCTCCACACATCATAGCAATTGATGAAAGAAAAAAAGCCATTGAGAGTATCAGGCAAAGATACCAGCATTACAAAATAGAGTTTCATGTATCTGATGCAAGAAAGCTCTCTGAAATAGTAAAAGGTGCCGACTTCATTCTCGCGAGGCATCCAAATGTTGGAAAAGATGATTGGAAAAAGATATACCGATCCTGCTATAAAATTACTCATTCGGGCGGACTTCTCGTATCAACATATTATTCTAACCTTGATTTTGACATTGCACAACCTTTAGTAAAAAAGGCAGGATATAAAATTAAAATGGCGGAAGAAAACCCATTTTGTATTCCATATACAGACACAATCTCTCCTTTTAAGATAGGGGCAGATAGATTTCTTATCGCAGCGATGAGAGATAATTGATTCTCATCTCCCTAAATCCGTTACTCCACCACTGCCTTTATCCTTCTGATACCGGAAGCTACACTTTCTTCTTTGACTTCTCTATTAACACAATGATCTGCTAAAGAACAACAGAATCGAAATACTTTCACCTAACAGACTCAGATCGAATTTTCTCTAAAAGTTGAGAAGGAGCAGGAAGATGTTCCTTTCCAATAAAAGACTCAAAAATATCTCCCGGAGAAATCCCTACCAACAACCGCAAACAAGATATCATGTAATCATTACAGGTAACAATCTGCTCTGGAGTAAGGGAAGAAGAATAATAATGAATCATTAAACCTAATTCTCGAGATGTAATGGTCTCTCCATACATGGTCTCAATCACTCCCTTGGCCATTCCTTCCATCTCAGATCGTAAGAAAAATTCTCGATCAAATTTTTTATCCTTCTTATAATGTTCAAACATTTCATCAGTAAATGACCAGATATAATCCTTGTACGGATAATGTATCTCTACCGGACGTTTCTCACTCACTCTTCGCGCAAGATCTCGATGACCTGCTCCAAAAATAACCAATGTTGGCTCGAGAAGAGAGAAGAGTTGGTCAGCCGCCTCTTCCTCTCGTTGCGTCTCATACTCAGAAGCTTTCTCTAAAAATGCTTCTACCTTTTTGAAAGCTTCATCATACTTACCCAAAACAAAAGAATCAGTTGGTGCAGCCGACTCTTTGTAATAATCAAAAAGTGGAGGAGTTGTTCTTTCAAAAAAAAGTCTTTTACCAGTTCCCCTCATCAAATTTGCAAGAAACATAAGGGCTTTAGTCGAGGAGTCATCAGCATATAAATCAAAAAGTTCACCAGTTAGACCAGACATTTTTCCACTTGCAATATACTCATTCCAGCCCCTCTCAAACTCTCTATGATTCTCCCTGCGAACTCGCTGCACTAATTCTTCAGGAAGTCCTTCAAGAAGCTCTGTCGGTAAGTAATTACCTGGAAGCTCATGATAAATAACATGAACCTTATGTATTAATTCTTTCAAGAGAGAAGTATCTAATTCCTCAACAGCTCTGCTATGACGAGTGAAGTAAAATGATATAAGAGGAAGCGATCCCATTTTTCCTAGAGAGAAAGTTCATTTTTAAGAATTTAGCTACTCCACCACCGCCTTAATCCTTCTTATCCCTGCAGCAACGCCTTCTTCCTTCACAATCTTGAACTTTCCAATCTCCTTGGTATTAGCAACATGCGGCCCTGTGCAAAACTCCTTGCTCAACCATCCCCGAGAATCTTGAGGATCTTCAATGGTGTAAACAGAAACCCGCCCAGGATACTTTGCCCCAAACTCAGATTGCGCTCCAGATTTCAAAGCATCCTGAAGAGCCATCTCCACCCTCTTCACAACCAAACCAGCCCGAATCTTATCGTTCACAAAATCCTCGACCTTCTTCATCTCCTCTTCAGTTAATCTCCTCCCAAAATTAAAATCAAATCTCAATCTTTCCGAAGTAATATTCGATCCCTTCTGCTTAATCGAAGGATCAATCACTTTCCGAAGAGCCTCATTCAACAAATGCGTAGCTGTATGAAGTCGTGTAGTCTTCTCCGACGTATCTGCAAGCCCTGAAGCGAACTTCCCTTTCGTCGCTGTCCGGGATAAATCCTGATGCTTCTCATACTCCTTCTGATATTCTTTCTGATCAGCATTCAATCTCTTTTCCTTTGCCAACTCCAAGGTCATCTCCAATGGAAAACCATAACTCTGATACAACAAGAATGCATCCTTTCCAGAAATCTCGCTCTTCTTTCCTTTCTTCAAGGTCTCGACCATCTTTTTGAACTCCTTCAACCCTGATTCCAAGGTCTGCCTGAACTTACTCTCCTCTCTCTCAAGCTCTTGAAAAATAAACTCCTTCTCCCTTTCCAACTCAGGATAATCTTCTTTATACATTTCAATATAAGCATCAGCAATCCTCCCGCAAAAATTGTTCTTCAACCCAAGCAAATTTCCATACCTCACAGCTCTTCGAATCAACCTCCTAAGTACATACCCTCTTTCCACGTTCCCAGGAGCAATCTTCTCAGCAAGAATAAAAGTCGCCGCTTTAAGATGATCTGCAATAATCCGCATCGCTCGCTTCTCTTCTTTTCCAGCCTTCTTATACTTCTTCCCTGTCAATTCCTCAATCTTCTCTAAAGCAGGCCAAAAAGCATCAGTCAAATAATCATCATCAAATCCATTCAAGACTGCAATAGTCCTTTCAACACCCATACCAGTATCAACATTCTTCTGCTCCAATTCTTCAAATTTCCCTTCAGTTGTTTTATTGTATTGCATAAATACATCATTCCAAATCTCTCTCCACTCATCAGGCTTGGTTTCTGGATTTGATCTCTTGGAAATTTTTTTTCCAACAAAATAAAACATCTCGCTGTCAGGCCCGCAAGGCCCTGTAGTTCCAGCAGGCCCCCACCAATTATTTTCCTTCGGTAAAAAAGCAATCCTCTCAAAGGGAACTCCAAGCGATTTCCAGATTTCAGCAGACTCCAGATCTTTAGGAGCATCCTTATCTCCCACAAATACTGAAACAGCCAGCTTTCCCTTCGGAATTTTTAACTCCTTGGTCAAAAATTCAAAACTTAATGCAATCGCCTCTTTCTTAAAATAATCTCCCAAACTCCAATTTCCCAGCATCTCAAAAAAGGTGTGGTGATAATCATCTCCAACATCGTCGATATCTCCGGTCCTAATGCATTTTTGCACCGAAGCCAGCCTCTTTCCTTGAGGATGCTTCCTTCCAAGCAAAAAAGGAACCAAGGGATGCATTCCTGCTGTCGTAAACAAAACAGTAGGGTCATTCTCAGGCACAAGCGAAGCTGAAGGCAAAATTGCATGCCCTTTTTTCTTGAAAAATTCAAGATACTTCTGAATGAGTTCCTTTCTTGTGATCATATCTTATAACTGAGAAAGAGATTTAAAAACATTCCTCTAAAGATTAAGCGTAATCACTGTGCCACTAAGCTCAAACAAGAGAAAAAGAGCAGTCTCAAATAAACTAATGAGCTTAATCTCCTTTTTAGAAGCACCCTCTGATAATGCATCAAATTGCTTCTGAAGTACTTTTCGCTTATTCCCAAAATCAGCAGCCCCCTTGATACTGAAATTATAAAAGAGTGTATAAAATTGTTCTTGATATGCAACCAATTCTTTGAAAAAAACTTTGGTTACCTCATTCGATTTAAGACGTTGCTCTAAAATATATTCTGCAATATCTCGATACACAGCAACAACATTTAATAAATCCTCAACAATCGTATAAAGAGGAGCCAGTCTCTTAAATTGAGACTCAAAACCTAAATTGATAGACCGTCTGCAATAATCCGCAAGTCGATTAAGATCAATTTTAATCAGAAGCGTCCTCTTCAACCAATCGAAGTCATTATGGAGAAAAGCCTGAAACATTTCACTAACAAGGTGATTGATCAGCAAGAAATATCTCCGCAAAGCAGCATCATACTGCTCAAAATTATCTTTATACAAAACCTTAAGCGTAATGGAGTTTTTCGTCTGATGAACAATATTGAAATTCGACATAATATTTCGAATAAACTCCTGAAGATCTTTCAACTCTTCATATGAGCGAAATGAGACTTCAATCTCCGTATATCCTGCTTTCCCAGCACTCGCGAGGATCCGGTGATACATATCTCCAGTGCCAGAAACATCAAGCGCAATCTTTTTCAATGCAGAGGATTTCTCAGTCGAAATGAGTAATTTATCTCCAGATTGCTCGACATCGAGTTCATCGCCCTTCTGCAGACCATGTTGCCTTACCCATTTTGCTGGAAGACTAATGATCAGTGTTTTATGCGCGAGTTGAATGGCATTTCTTTTCATAAAATCCTCAATAATCAGAAATATATAAATTTTTCTATTTTTATATAATTATAAGGTGATATATAAGATTTAAGGAAAAAATATATAACAAAGTTCATCTTAAGTAGAGCATGGAAGAAAAAATTCGCGATTATACTTTGCGATTTGGTATTACATCTATTTGTAATATAAGATGTAATTTTTGTAATAAGGATGGAAAGTGGGCAGGTAAAAAAGCGCCAGCAAATGAACTTAGTGAGATTTTGATGTCAGGGTATACATGCGGCATAAGAAGAGTGCATTTTACTGGTGGAGAACCATTAATGTGTGATGGTTTGGAAAAAGTTATTTTAGATCTTCCAGAAGACTATGAGGTGATCTTTACTACAAATGGTGTATTGTTCGACAAATACTCTGATGCATTTAAGAGAAGAATAAACCGCGTTAATTTTAGCCTTGAATCAATTGATCCCTCTAAACAAGCCGAGGAAATAAATATGGATGAGAAGATCGCTAGAAGGCAGATAGAAAATTTAAAGGAAATATCTTCAATGATTTCACTTGTAAAATTAAATATGGTTGCTTTGAGGGATGTTAATTTACACGATTTGCCCGCGACCTTTGAATTTTGCCAGAAATATGGAATTGTTTACAGGATGATGGAACTTCAGGAGGATTCTGTTGTACCGAAGCCAGAAGGTTACTTTGAAAGAAATTTTGTGTCTAAAAATGAGGTTATTGATGAATTTAGGAAATTAGGTGAGTTAAAACCAACTACGTGTGAAGGAAATAATTTTTGTACTGATTATTATGTAGTGGGAAATAATAAGGTACCTATGGGTGTAATGTATTTTGTGAGTCTGAATTTCCGATGTCCGGGGAGTAGGTGTAAGGCTATATTTGTTAATACTATGGGAAGAGTTACAGCTTGTAAATCAGAAGGTTTTAATCTTCAAGATTTTTTAATGGGTAAGCCATTCGAAGAAAAAGTAAGGCTTATCCGAGAAGCCATATCTGTGAAAGATAGGATGAATGCAGGAGAAATTTCTTATCCAGAATATCATATTTCTAATTACCCTATAAATAGGGGGGGTTTTGTTCGGTTAGAAAGTGATTTGTATACCCCTCTGCAAAATGGTGTGAGGTAGGAGGAAGTAAAAAATTCCTGACCGAACTTTCCGTGTCCTAGGATGTAAATATACAGACGAAGATGAGAATGAATGAAAACAATCTTCACATCTTTCTCTGCCGTCATGGAGAATCGTATGCAAACCAACAACAGATTATCGGTGGAGATACTCCTCTTACCGAAAGAGGAAAGCAACATGCAAAGATTCTGAGCTATTTCTTTAGAGGTAAAAACCTAAAAACGATTTATACAAGCACGAAAAAGCGCTGCATTCAAACAGCAGCAATCATTGCACAATTCCACCCCCGAACTCCTATCAAAGCCCTAGATCAACTTGCTGAGGTGTATCATGGACCTTTTCTAGAAGGAATGACCTATCAAGAATTCGAAACCCAAATGCCAGAAGCATTCCAAAGAAGAAACAAAAATAAATATCATTGGAAATCACCAGGTGGAGAAAGTTATCATGAAGCAGCGCAACGCATGCAGCCTATCTTTGAAGAAGTACTTAAAAAAGATGGATCCTATATCATAGTCTCACATGGAGGCACGATGCGAATCTTTCTCCATACATTTTGCAGCTACCCTAAAGAGGTCGCACATCAAGCAATTGCCCACCTTTCAGTTTTCGAAATCCAAATAAGTAGAGGAAAACATCCAGAGAGCGTGAAAGAATATAACTTGAAAAACGAATGATCACCCCTGATCCAGCTTCTGCAGCCTCGCCTTGATCTCAGCCAGCTGCTGCTCAACACCTTTCTGGAAGTTCGCCTCCTTCTTCTGTTTCACCTCTTTTCCCTCAGAAGATCTTTTTCTGAATTTTAACTTAGGTTTCTCCACCTCAGGGACCAAGTTCAAAAGATCTTGAATCATAGATTTAATCGCCCTCAATCTCTTTTTAAGTTCAATGCGATCTCGTATTTCCTGTCTTCGTAATTTCTTATAAGCGCTAATTTTCGTCATAATCTGAAGGAGATTCATCTCCATACTCAACACACCCCGCTTTGAACCGACTGCTTCCTCATGCTCAAGTCGCACATAAGCCCGTTGCTTCGGTTTCTCCATCTTATCCTAATTTTCCAAAAAGATCTGCATCAATGCTCTCAATTTTAGCCTTGATCTCACTGATCTCCCGCTCCCACTCAGAAAGCTCCAAATCCTCCTTTGCATTCACCTGCCGCAAATTTGTGAGAAGAGATTCCATCTCATCAACCTTCTTCTTGATATTCTTAATACCCTCAAGAGCAGATTCAAATTTGTCAATCCTGACAAAAATCGGCTCATTCTTTTTTAGCCCTGCCGGCAAACTGGGCTCCTTAAGGACAGGAGTTGATCTCATCGCTTTTTGAGGAAATTTTTGCAGTGATTGTGATGAAATCTCGATGCTTCTCTTAAACGAGGCGTCTTCTTTCGGGGCAGCCAAAGGCTTAAATCCGATGTTCATCGTATCTTTCACCACACTCGCACTCATCATTTGTGAACTTGGAGGAGGCAATGAAGGGAGGTAAGACTTCTCCATCTTCTCGGTTTTGGGCATCACGGATTCCAGCTCAGGCAGTTCAGGCAGTTCAGACAACTCCTCGTCCTCTCTTTTTTTAAACCACGCCATAATGCCAAAAAAGGAAAATTATTTATATATCTTTGTCTCAATTACAAAGTTACAACAAAAATGACGAAAAGTATTTATCCCCTCAAAAGATGCACACCTTACTCTAAAAATGCAGCAACAGTTAAAATTCCTGAATGATATCATCGTCCAGATTGCAGGGAAAACAGCAAGCGGCCTTGCGGAAATCCTGTATGGAAGAAGAGATATCAACGAATTTGTTATCGCAAAAAAAATCAATCTCACAATCAACCAAACGAGAAACATCCTCTATAAACTCCTAGAAACTGGAATTATTTCTTTCACGAGAAAAAAAGATAAAGATAAGGCATGGTATACGTATTTCTGGACCCTTGATACTATCAAGGCTCTTGAAGCCCTTGAAAGAATGATGAAAAAGGAAATTGAAAATTATAAGAAGCAACTCGAATCAAGAGCAACTCGGCGCTTTTACATCTGCAAGAATTGCAATATTGAAGTGAGTGAAGAAACCGCCCTGCTGAATGACTTCACTTGCACAGAATGTGGAAATGTATATGAGCTCCATGATGACAAAAAACTTATCCATGAAATACAAGGCAACACCCAGCGCGTTGAAAAAAATATCGCAATAATCCGGGAGGAGATACGAAAAATAAAGGCTTCTCCCCCAAAAAAAAAGAAAGAGCGGAAGAAAAAAATTCAGAAAAAGAGAAAAGCGAAAAAAAGAAAGAAGAAAAAGTCAGGTGCTTAAAAATGAGAAAAATCAGCCTCACGAATGCTATCATTATTATCAATATTGCCTTCTTCCTCCTCCTCTTTATCCCTATTATTTCCACGAAAGGATTTGTTGATTATATTGCCCTAAAACCAAGTAATATCTTGCAAGGCAAATATCTTTGGACCCTTCTCACAAGCATCGTAATGCATGCTGATCTCATCCATCTCTTCGTCAATATGGTCTCGTTATTTTTCATTGGCAATCTCGTAGAAAAATTGGTTGGCACGAGAAGATATCTCTGGATCTATATCCTTTCAGGACTCTTCGCAGGTATCTTTTTCATCATCTCTGCTCTCCTCTCCCAAAACAATCTTGATGCCTATGCAGTAGGAGCATCAGGAGCAATTTTCGGCCTTGGAGGCATCCTCATGTTCCTCACCCCAAATCTTCCCGTCTACCTCATGTTTATTCCTATCCCCATCAAAATGAAATATGCAATTCCAATCCTTCTCATTGCACTGTGGGCCATCTCACTCACAGCCGGCATTCCTATAGGGAACACTGCTCATTTAGGCGGGTTGCTCATCGGTATGGGATATGGTCTCTACCTAAGAGCAAAATATAAAAAGAAAGTGCTACTGCTGAACAAATACTTTCAATAAAAAATGAATATCCTTAATCGCTACAAAGAATGTTTTCTTTTCTTAAAGAGTATGAAAATCCACCTTGCTGTCGTCCTCATTCTTTTCATAGGAACAATCCTCCTAGGTTACATCGCTCCTGTATTTTTCGTTGAAGCAATTCGTGAACTCCTAAAAAACCTTGTTGATGAAACAGAAGGAATGAATTTCTCACAACTTTTTGTTTTTATCTTCCAAAATAATCTCAAAACTGCTTTTCTTGGAATCATCCTAGGGATCTTTCTTGGAGTTATTCCCCTCTTCTATGCTGTAACCAATGGATACATCCTTGGTTTTGTTGCATCTCAAGCAGCAGAAGTCTTTGGTCCAGCCATTCTCCTCAGGCTCCTTCCCCACGGAATCTTTGAGCTTCCAGCGCTCATCATCTCGCTCGCGCTGGGTCTAAAGCTCGGAACATTCTTCCTTACTGCAAAAAACAAATCTCAGGGAATTCTCGCCTACATCACCGCAGGTATGAGCACACTCATCATCTTTGCTGTCTCGCTTATGCTCTTTGGAATCGCTGGTTCACTCCTTACTCTCGAAGCAGATCTTGAGCAGCTCGTAGCAAATCCATTCTTCCTTCTCATGATAGTAGCACTCTTCATTGTTTCCTTCATCCTAGGACTCTCCGTAGGTACCACAATCATCTCAAAAAAAGATAAAAGCCTCGTAAAAGAAAATCTCATAAAAAGTTTTGAGGCTGCACTCGCTCTCTTCCTTTTTGTCATCCTCCCTCTCCTCCTAGTTGCAGGATTTATAGAATCTGCTCTCATCATCTTCTTTGGCTAATGGCCTAAGAAAGTGTATATTGTCTGTGAGTACTTTCTACGAACTCGGCTGATCCATATCTTTAAAAATACATTCTTCCCTGAATAGGAATGTTCCACAAACGGCGAAATGAAGAAGAAACCGTAAGGGCAAAAATCCCGCAGGGCAAAGAAGTACTCGGAGTCCTCGAGCAGCGGCTTGGTGCTTCAAGAATGATGGTGAGCTGTCTTGATGGAAAATCAAGAAACTGCAGAATACCTGGGAGATTGAAGAATAAACTCTGGCTTCGAGAAGGGGATATCGTCCTCGTCCTTCCCTGGGAATACGACGATGAAAAAGGCGACATTCTCTTCAAATATACCCAAGCAGCTATCCAATGGCTCAAGAAAAAGGGCTTCATAAAAGAAATCATTGATTTCTAAAATGCGGGCAATGCTTACACAAGTTCCATCACGAATTTCCAAAAATAAAAAAATACTTGAGAAAAAGCTCTCGGTAAAGATCGCCCTCAAAGGGAAAAAAATGGAAATAATAGGAGATGAATTCAACGAATTCATCGCCTCTCGAGTCATCGAAGCGCTTGAGGCAAACTTCCCTCTTGAAATAGCCCTCCTCCTTAAAAATGAAGATTACATATTAGAGCATCTCAATATTAAAGAAATTAGCAGAAGAAATAAAAGGAGCGACGTAAGAGCAAGAGTCATAGGAAAAGAAGGGAGAACTATTGAACTTATCGGAGAACTTTCAGACTCCTACATCACGCTCAATAAAAACCAGGTCTCAGTAATAGGGCCAGCAGATAAAATTGAGATCACGATCCATGCACTCAAGGCGTTGATCAGAGGCTCAAAACAATCCTCGGTCTACTCCTACCTTGAAAGGCAGAAGAGAAAACAATTCGACGATAAAATCCTTTTCAAAGAAGACGACTAGCAACTATCTTTATAAATTCCCATTCTTTCTCTCCTTATGCATACTCTAGTAAATTATTTCCAGCACATCTTTCAGAAATACAAAAATCAAGAATGCCTTGTCTTCAAAAAAGAATTGAGAACAGAACGCTACTCATATCAGGATCTCTGGAAAAAAGCTAGGCAATTCAGCTCCTTCCTAGAAGAAAAAGGGGTCAAGAAAGGTGACAAAGTCCTCATCTATTGCTACAATTGCCCCCAGTGGGGCTTTGTGTATTTTGGTTGTATCCTTGCAGGAGCAATCATCATTCCCATAGACTTCAACTCCCCGACAACATTCGCACAGGAGATTCTCCTTAAAGTAAAGGGAAAAATTCTCATCTCATCTAAATACAAACCAGCAAACATCAAAAACAAAGAAATCGCCATCGAAGACCTCAATCTTGATGAATACAAGGAAAGTGAGCCTACCCAAATAAAAGAAACTGACATCGCAGAAATCATGTTCACTTCAGGCACAACCTCAGCCCCTAAAGGAGTCATCCTTACTCATAAAAATATCATGAGCAATCTTCTCTCGCTCACAAAAATCATAGAACTCAAAAACTACCGCCTTCTTTCATTCATTCCTCTCTCCCATATGTTTGAACAAACCATAGGCCTCCTTGCAGCCTTGTATTTTGGCTCCACGATTGTCTACATTGCTTCAAGGAAATCCTCTTTCATCCTTGAGGTCATGCAAGAAGAGAATATCAAAGGAGTTGTAACAGCTCCTATTCTCCTCAAATTACTAAAGGAAAAAATAGAAAGACAGGCTCGTGAGCAGGAAAAGGAAAAGATCCTCAAAAAACTTCAAAACCTCGCAAGCCCTCTTCCCACTCTCTTCAAACGTCTTCTTTTCAGGAAAATCATCAAAAAATTCGGAAAACTTGATCTTTTCATTTCAGGAGGAGCTGCTCTGGAAAAAGAAGTAGAAGAATTCTGGAACAACCTTGGTATAGAAGTTTTACAAGGATATGGGCTCACAGAAACTTCTCCAGTCATTTCTTGCAACACCTTCACAGAAAAAAGAAAAGGCTCTGTAGGGGAAATAATTCCAGGAGTAGATATCAAAATTGTCAAAGGAGAAATCTGGACCAAAGGAGATAATGTCTTCCAAGGCTATTATCAAAATCCGCAAGCAACCAAAGAAGCCTTTGAAGGAGCATGGCTCAAAACAGGGGACTTGGGAGAAATAAAAGAAAATTTTCTCTACATCAAGGGTAGAAAGAAAAACATGATCCTCTCCTCCTCAGGAATGAACGTCTATCCAGAAGACATAGAACTTATTTTAAACAAAATTCCAGGGGTGAAAAACAGCTGCGTTCTGGGAATAACCAGCAAAGGCGATGTCGTGATCACTGCAGTCCTTATTCTAGAAAAAAGTGCAGACCCTAAAAAAATCATCCACAAAGCAAATGAACAACTCGCCTCTCACCAACAGATCCAAGATTATTACCTCTGGAAAAAAGAGAATTTCCCTATGACTCC
Source organism: Candidatus Woesearchaeota archaeon (assembly GCA_964372435.1). Taxonomy (GTDB): domain Archaea; phylum Nanobdellota; class Nanobdellia; order Pacearchaeales; family GW2011-AR1; genus CAYJRI01. The sequence goes on from CAYJRI010000005.1 coordinate 16,472, forward strand.
CACATTAAAAGTAATAAGAAGAGTTGTTGAGCAAGAAATCCTTGAGAAACCGAGAGAAGAAACAGCAAAAAAAGAAATGATAGAGAACAAGCTCTACCAAATTATCGCAGATTTCGCAAAAGCCTCTCCATCAAAGATTAAAGAAAATACCAACCTTGTCCTTGATCTCAAACTCGACTCACTTGCAAGAGTTGAACTTGCCTCTCTCCTAGAAGAAAAATTCGACATCGAATTCGACGAATCCTTTATCAATCAAAAAACAACCATCCGCGACCTCGAGATCTATATCGGAAAACAAAAACAAACCAAACCAACCTTCTCCTTCAAAAAATGGGCACTCTCCCCTCTTGCGATCTTATGCAGAAGTGTTTCGCAGGCATTCCTTTTCTCTTTTCTCAAATTGATTGCATGGACCTCTATTCAAGGAAGAGAGAATCTGGAAGGCATAGAGAAGCCAATACTCTTTATTGCAAATCACACCAGCCACTTCGACACTCCAGTCATGCTCTGGAGCATCCCAAGAAAGATAAGGAGAAAAACAGCAAGCGCAGCAGCTGCAGATACTTTCTTCGAAGATACCGGCGGCTTTCAGGGAAAAATGAAAAAATATTTTTATAGTAATCTTACTACCCTTATGCTCAACACCTATCCTTTTGCTCGCGAAGGAAGTATTAAAAAAAGTCTCAAATATACGGGCAAGCTCATTGATAGAGGTTGGAACATCATTCTCTTCCCAGAAGGCGGCAGAAGCCAATCAGGAGAGATGAAACCCTTCAAGACAGGCATTGGCCTTATAGTCGAGGAGATGAAAGCAGATGTTATTCCTATAAAAATCCAGGGCAATTATAAAATCATGCCCAAAGGTACCTTCATCCCAAAACCAGGAAAAATCCAGGTAAAAATCGGAAAGAAAATTCCCTATCAAGATCTCAAGGGAAAGAGCTATATAGAAATAACAAAAATGCTCGAGAAAAAAGTGAAAGAGCTATAAAAAATAATAAACTAAAAGAAAAAATGCACATCAAAACAGGCTT
>CAYJRI010000006.1:0-17258 GCA_964372435.1 Candidatus Woesearchaeota archaeon
TGCTTTCACATACAAAATCCCATCCTGATTAATAGTCGCACCAATAACAAAACTCCCTTTCTTCTTCTCTTGAGGCATGCTTTCCCCAGTCACAATGCTCTCGTCAACAGCACTCTCTCCTGTTACTACAATACCATCAGCAGGAATCTTATCTCCAGGCTTCACAACCATAATATCGCCAACGTTGATCTCCTCGATGGAAATTTCAATCTCATTCCTGCCTTTCAAAATACAGGCTTTCTTCGCCCCCAACGTCAAGAGCCTCTTAATAGCATACGAAGCCCTCCCTCGAGCCTTTGTCTCCACATACCTCCCTGTTAAAAAGAAAGCCATGATCATTCCTGAAATCCCAGAATAATCAGGGATATCTGAAAACAAGGAAAGAATTCCTGTCACATAAGCAATAAAAGTTCCTAAAGCAATCAAAGAATCCATGGTAAAATAAAAAGTAAAATAAGCCTTTAAGCCATATTTCATGGTCTCCCATCCTAATATAAAAAGCACTGGAAAAGCAAGAACAAGAGTAATAAGAGTCGCTCTAGGAATCATAATACCAAACAATCTTTCAGAAAGCATGACAAGAGCAAGAGGAATCACAAGAACCCAGCTCCAAAACATTCTTCTCTTTGCAACTCGGAGTTCTTCATCTTCAGGAGCTTTTTCATGCTCTGCATGCATACGATGCTTCTTTGTTGATGCCTGCTCACTCATTTCTCGCTGATGTTCTGCTGTATGATGCATTTTCATTCTCTTACTCAAAACCTGATGCTTTATATCCTGCCCGCTCTACAGCCTTTGCGAGTTCTTTCTTATCAGATCCCTCACATTCAACAAATGCCTTCTCTGTCAAAAGGCTGACAGAGGCATTCTTCACTCCTTTGACCTTCTTCAAGCTCCTCTCAATATTTGAGGCGCAGCTTGCACAATGCATTCCTTTCACTTGGATAGTTATTTTTTCCATTCTTCTCCTTCAAAAATTTAATGATCATCAGGATTCACTGCCTGTCGAATAAATTCAATATTGCACGACTTATACTTTTTGCACCATGCCTCACACTTCTTTGCCATAGCCTTTTCCTGATACCATAACTTACATTCTTTGCATTGAGAGAGATTCCTTTTCATAGCCATGAGTAAATCTACTCGATTAAATAATTTATGCTCTGGTCTCCAGAAGAGGAACTCTTCCTATATAAATATATCGGTTTTTGATATGTCAAATATAGCAAGGTTTAAATAATGAATGGTTATCTAAAAGATATGAAAATCAACAGCATCACGAAGCTTTACATCCTCGCTCTTCTTGATCATGCAAAGCTTCATGGCTACGAAATCCTTAAAGAGGTGGAGGAGAAAACAGGCATCAAGCTCTCAGCCTCCCATATTTATCCATTCCTTAAAGAGCTTAAGAGAAATGGGTTTGTCACAGCAGAAACAAAAAAAGGAGGTCATGAGAAACATGTTTACCATCTAACACTTAAAGGAAGAAAATTTTATAAAAAACTCATGAATCGCTTTTCCATGATGCTAGAATCAGGCATCAAAAATAGCGTGACTCAATGCCATCACTGCAAATGCGAGATCTACAAAAATCACTATTTCGAAACAATCGCGGGGAAAAAGAGAGCCTTTTGCTGCACTCATTGTGCGCATGCATACAAAGTTAGGGGGGAATATGTTCACCATCACTGAAGACATGAAAAAGATCTTAGAGCAATTCCCTTTTGGATTCAGTATTTGGGAAAGAAGAAATGGAGGATTATATGCCATCTACAGGAATCCAGCTGCAGACAAACTTATGGGAACTAATCGAGAGAAGATCATGGGAAAAGAATTTGAAGAGATTTACCCCAATTATAAAGACCGCAAGCGAGGACTCTTCAATGTCCTTGATAAAGGAGAATCTTTGACTTTGGAAGATACTCGATATATTTCCAAGAAAAAAGAAGGACTCTTTCGTTTCACGCTAATGAAAATTGACGAAAATGTTGGAGGAGTGATTATCGAGCCATTGAAGAAGTGCGCTAAAACTAATAGAGACGGAACTCCATGCCCTCATATGGCAGTTCTCGGGAGTTTTTGCATGAAACACGCCCTCACCCAACTCCAGAGGAAAGTATTGTAAGATCAAGCAAATCTTTATTATCTCCCCTCTTATCTTAAGCCATGAGCTTTTTTGAAAGAATTAAAAAAATTTTCGAGCCAGCCAAACAAGAAATAATAAAAATCTCTCTCTTCGAAGTAGGACCATGGATTCAGCAAAAAGAACAAGAAAGCAAAACGCAAGAATCCATAATCCAAATCCAGCTTAAGGAAAAAGCAAAAGAATTCCTCGCCCATATTCAAGTTCAACAAACCGCACTTCTCCAAATGAACCTCGGTGAATACAAAGTTGAGCCAAAAATAGAGCAAATAGTAAAAGAAAACCTTCTTCGCTATATCACCCATTTGAATTATCTGAAAGCAAATCTTGAAAGCCTGACGCATAAACGGGAGCCATTAACTCTTCAATCATTCCTTCAAGAGCTAGGAGCTTCCTTAGCAAACTTTGAAAAAAACTCATTCAAGCATTATGAAAAAGCTACGATCATTATTGGAAAAGAGCTTGGCAACATCAAGGCGAGCATTAAAACCTTCGCTCAAGATATCAATAAGATTATTAAAAATCACGAGCCTTTATTTGAAAATCAAAAGATGAAAGAAGAAATAAAGAAATATCTAAAACAATATTATGACTTAGATGGCCAAAACAAAAAAATAAACCAAAATATTGAAGCATTCAATGAAAGAATAAGAATTCTCGATAAAAATCTCAAAGAAAAAGAACAAGAATTAGGCCTCTTTATATTAAGTCAAGAGTACCAAAATCACCTTAAATATGAGGAGAATATCAAGCGAAAACACGATGAACTCCAAAAAGAAATCCTGGATATAAAACAAAATTTAAACATAAAATTCCTCCTTAAAGCTTTTCATCATGATTTAAAGAAAAGCAGCATCATTAAAAGCTATGAAAATCCAAAAGAAGCTTTAGAAAACGATCCAACATTCAATATCCTCAGCATCATCCAAGAAGCATCTCTTCTTCCAAACTCCCCGCAAACACTTACTCTGATAACCAAGGAACAGCTGGAAAAGATACATCAACTCAAAACACTTTCAATAACCAGAAACCAGAAAGTCCTTGCATATGAGAACACCCTAAAAAACTTAACGTATGAGATTGCCATACTTAATGAAGAAAAGAAGAAAGAACTGCGAAAACAGGATAAGATCTCATGGAGAATCAATCAAGCCCTTGATCAAATCAAAAGCAATCTCACCTCCTTCAATCTCGCCCTCAATCCATAAAAAGCTTTGGCAAAGCTTTTTATACCCTTTGAGTGATAAAGAAATATGAGTTCTGAAGATCACAAAGACAAAGAAAAATCGCAAGAGTCTCCCCATAAAGACTATACTTCTGCTCCAAAGAAGATTGACGAAGAAAAGATCAAAAAAGAAATGGAGAAAACAAAAGAGAAACTTGAAGAATTTAAGAAAAATCTCCTCAAAAAGTACAATTTTGTTGAAGCAGTGGGTATCCTCCCACCCCAGTTATCAGAAAAATTCGAAGATGAAGAAGAAGTGCCTCCAGAAGAGAGAAAGGAGAAACCAATCCATGTTCTTGTTCTTGTCCCAGAAGAAAAGTTCAAAGACCTTCCAAAAATAAGAACAGAGATTATTGGAATGGTAAAAGAAATCAAGCCAAGAATCTGGATCCATGTAAAAACACCAGTCGATGTGTGGAATCTATGTATGGACGCCAAGTACGATCTTGCCGAGGGCATTGGTATGTCCTACCCGCTCTTTGACAAAGGAATTCTCGGCGCATTAAGAGTAGCCTCTATCCATAAATCCCTTGTTTTAAGAAAGTTCGAAAAGTATGTCGTCTCCTATGTCATCGCAGGCTCTCTTGTAAGGGGCAAAGCAATCAAAACATCAGATGTTGACATCTTTATTATTATTGATGATACAGATGTCAAGAGAATGTCTCGCCTAGAGCTGAAAGAAAAACTTAGAGGAATAATCTACAGTTATATCATGGAAGCATCAGAGCTTGCCGGCGTCAAGAATAAGCTTTCTCCACAAGTGTATATCATGACAGAATTCTGGGAATCAGTTAAAGATGCACACCCTGTTATATTCACTTTACTAAGAGACGGTGTCCCTCTCTACGATCGCGGAATTTTCATGCCATGGAAACTCCTCTTAAAAATGGGAAAGATCAAGCCATCCCCAGAATCCATAGACATGTTTATGTCCATGGGAGATAAAGTAACAGACATCGTCAAAAGAAGACTTCTAGACATTGTTATAGGCGATATCTATTGGGGCGTTCTCACTCCATCTCAAGCTCTTTTAATGCTCTATGGCCTCCCGCCACCAACCCCTAAAGAAACAGTCTCCGAAATGAGAAAGATATTTTATGAACAGGAAAAAATGCTCGAGAAAAAATATATAGATATCCTTGAGAAAATTGTAGGCATTTACAAAGACTACGAACATGAAAAAGTTAAAGAGGTTTCAGGAAAGCAGGTAGATGAATTCTTAAAAGACACAGGCGACTACATGAAGCGCCTCAAGGAACTTAGAGAGCAGATAGAAAAGAGATCTCAAGAAAAGACTATCAATCAAATCTACGATGATACCTTCAAAATCCTCAAAAGCCTCTTCGGAGAAAAGGCAGAACAAAAGCTCGTCCAAGATTTTGAAGATCAGCTCATAAAAACAGGCAAGCTTCCGCAGAATCATCTTCATATCCTTAATGATATCGTCAAGGCTAACCGTGAATTTAAAAAAGGGAAAGTGGCCAGGCATGAAGTTGAAGATGCAAGAAAAAATGCGTTCATGCTTATCAACCATCTCATCGAATATGTACAGAGAAAAGATCTCATTTCTCTAGAAAAAGGAAGAATCCGCCTGAAGTACAAAGAGGGAGACAAGGATAAGGAGGCAGATCTCGTCCTTACCGACCATGGAGCATTTCTTTTCAGAGATGAAAAGCTCAAGAAAATAACAGAATCAGGCCTCATAGAAAGCTCACCAGAAGAATTTGAAAAGGCAGTCGCAGAGCAAAAAGGAAAAATGAATGTGAAAGCAAAGGCACATATCTTTGAAGTGCTCAGAAAAGAGCTTGGAGACTTCGAAATCATATTATAATTTCGACAGTCATCAGAAATTTAGGAATTTCTGAGAGTTTGAAGTTATTTTGTAATGTAAAAAGGTTTAAGTGCCCTAAGAAATAATTTCCATGTTTCTAAGAAGTTCAAGATACCGAGATATGTATTAACTATTAAATAGTAAAAAAAGAAACATTTAAAAAGGACATCTTTTCTCTATGAATATGCCACAGCAAGAAAGTCAAGATAGTCAGAAAGATCAAAGCCTAGAAAACTTAGTCTCAAGTTACCTCTCCAAGTGCATCAATCAGAGGAGAGAAAATACAGGAAGGTTCGAAAAACTCTTCTCATGCATTGCAAAATTCAATCCAGCCCTATCCTGGTTGCTTAAGAATAGGGATCAAATCTCTGAGAGCACATCACTGGAAGAGAGGTTTGCACATGATACTAGCTCATTTTATTTAGCATTAGAGCATGCATCAGCTTATCAGAATTCCTATGATGCTGGACTCTGCATGGGTTTCCTTCAGCCATCAGTTGAGATCAATGATAGTCTTAGCGTATCAGAAACCTTTAAAGAAGGTGTAAAAGACGGGCAAATTTATAAATTAAAAGTGAAGAGAGATGGGTCAAGGAAATATTTCAAGCTTGGTTGCTTATGCTTAGCTGGTCTTACACTCACGAAAGCCCCTGAATATTATGATCAAGAAAAATTTGAAGTAATGAAAAAACTTTCAGATATCTTGAACGCAACAGGGGCTGCAAGTATCCTCTATGGAACATGTGTTATGCTTAAGACAAGATTGTTCGGAAATGATTCTTTCATCAGTAGAAAACTAATAAAAGACGGTCCGTTCAGATTCCACAGAAACCCCTTTTATGCAGGTTTAATCCTTGGTGGATCTGTATGCACAGCAAATACCTTGCTACAAAACATTTTCAGTGATCTTCTTAGTCCTACCAATGCTACATTTGCTTTAGGAGCTATCGCAAGTCTGACGTACTCCTTACACCAAAGAGTTCTCAAAGACGAGAGAGTGCTTGAAAAAACCTTTGGCCAAGAATATCGAGAATATAAAGCAAAAACACCTCGCTACTTTCCGGCATTTTGGAAACTATGGCAAAAAGAAAAATAGAAGGTTTATTCTAAATACCTTATCTCCACTTCATCAGTCCTCTGCCTCGGCAGGATATCAACCCTCTCAGCTTCCTTAAAAGGAATAAAGATCCCCTTCTCAAACATCATCTCTCCAGCATACGCAATCATCGCAGCATTATCAACCAACAAAGAATTTTCAGGAACAAAAAATCTTGCCCCCCGCTCCTGGCACATAATCCTGCACATCTCCTGCAGTCTCTTGTTGCATCCAACTCCTCCTCCAAGAACAAGCTCATCCTTTCCAACATGCGCAAGAGCCCTCTCAGATGCCTCAACAAGCATTGCAAATGCTGTCTCCTGCAATGAATAAGCAAGATCTTCAATCCGATATTTTTTGCTCTCTAGCTTCTGCTTCAAATTCGTCAACATTCCAGAAAAGGCAACATCCATGCCCTTAATAGAATAAGGTAATTCAATATACTTCTTCCCTTTCAAAGCAAGCTCTGCAATTTTCGGTCCTCCAGGAAACCCCATGCCCGCATATCTCGCAAACGTATCAATAAAATTTCCTGTCCCTAAATCAAGCGTCTCTCCAAAAACACGATACTTCCCAGAAGCATAGGCAATAACCTGTGTATTCGCCCCTGAAGTATAAAGCAAAACAGGATCTTTCGCCCCTGTGATTTTTCCTATCTCAAGATGCGCAATGCAATGATTCACAGGCACAAGTGGCTTGTCGTATTTTCGCACAAGTTCTTTCACAAACTTCATTCCCTCGAGGAGGCAAGGAGCCAATCCAGGACCTTGTGAAATCGCAAACCCATCTACTTCTTTCAAGGAAATCTGCGCAGCTGCAAGCGCCTCTTGCAATACCCTCTCAGCAACTGCATGATGATGCTTTGCAGCTTCGAGGGGGACAATACCTCCTTTCTCAGTTGTATAAGAATCTCTTACATTCGCTAAGATCTCCCCATCACGAACAATCCCTGCACCAAAAGTATGAGCCGTGCTCTCAATCCCTAAAATCATAAAAGGGAGAGATCGAATTCATTTAAAAAGCTTAGGACAACAGAAGAAGAAATAAAAAGTTGAAAAAAATAAAAACGAAAACGTTCTAATTTCTCTTCTTCCTTCGTCCACCGCGGGCCATCTTTGCTTCACAGACATTCCCTTTTGCATCAATATAATACAAGTAGCCCTTTTTTCTCTTGACAGCGTGTCTTAGGATAACACTACCCATTTGTACCTCCTTTTGACTTTTAATAACAGACAGGAAGCGTCTATTTAAACCTTTCGCCATCGTCGGATGTCACCCTTAAGTAGAACTATTTCCCGACGATCTTCTCAATAACGCCCTGGTTCCTCTGATGGAAGGGAATCTCGAGCAATCGTTGAGAAGCAGTTGTTGGCTGAACATGAGCAGTAAAAGGCCTCACAATCTTCCAATCGACAATTTCACCTCCTAAAATCCAAAGAGCAAGAAAAGAGTAAAAAACAAAAAATGAATGAATTGAATGGAATCCTGCCTTGGAAAATTCAAAAAGCAACGGGGAATGTTCCCTCGAAGTGAACATCAGTCCCCTGAGCTTATTTTTGCACACGACAACCCGAGGTATAGTGAGCTTCTTTCCTTGAAAAGAGAGTGCTAATTCCATGAGATCCACGAAGGAAGAGTCCTCTCTTCCGACGCCTGCTTTTTCGTCTGATGAAATTGTCTATAGAACTTATTGATATTTCTCTCGCACACGTAATCATGATGCTTAAATCCCCCTCCGAAACTTTGAGGGATATGCATTAATTCGTGAATAATCCTCTTCACCTGATCTTCCTCAGAAAGTTTATCAAATCGCTCGGAAAGAAATTCTAAAACATAAAACCCCTTTCTTCCAAGAGCTTTTTGCATTACTTTATTCAGAGCATGGCATCGCGCAATCGTATTCCTTGAACTTGTCCCGTAGCTCCTCATACAAACAACAGAATCAAGTCGCACATGGTCAAACCCCAACGCCCTTACCAGCTCCAGCATTTTCTCATGAATATCTAGAGCATGTTCATACTTCATAGTTCTTCGACTAACTTCAGCTTGTCATGAAGCCCATGTTTAATTTTGATACAGGAAACCGGAACGCCAAAATACTTCGGCAAAAGAGTGATAAGCTCGATATTTGCCTCATTTTTCTCAGGTGGAGAAACTAATCGCACCCGCAATCGATCAGGAGCAAACCTTTCAATCTCTTGCTTGCTACTTCCAGGACGAACCATAACTGTAATATGCATTGTTTCCTCTTTCAGAGAAAGAGGAGGCTGGAGATTTATAAAGATAATGTCGCATCAGAGTAATCGTGCATAGAATGCAAGATTTTTCACAACAGCCTCAGGAGTCAATTTCCTTAATTCCCTCACCAATCCTTTCCTCTTCAGATCTTCTGCTGAGAGGGGAACTGCAACTCCATCATACTCCTTATAGTTCTTTACATGCAAAGAAAAAGGTGCTCTTGCAAGTTTCCCAGACGGTGTGCCAGAGGTATCAAGAATCAGATGCTCTTCACTTTTCTCATGCCCTGCTTCAACCTTAATCCCTGTCTTTTTCTGAATTTCCAGTGCCCAGCGATATGTAAAATTCTGCACATTCTTCTCATGATCTCGGTAAGAGAGAAACTTTTCATAAAAATTCGGAGCAACTGCCTTCTGAAGCAAGAGGTAGAGATGAAAGCTATTTCCTGTCCACAAAATTACAGGGCGAAATTTAACAAGCTTCTTAAATCGCTCATCATGCAAAATCTCCTCCAAAAGAGCAGCAGCAACCTCGCGGGCGACATCTGACTCTACTTCCTTCCCCTTATCGATATCAATAAAAATCCTCTCAATCTCCAACCCAGGATGCTCCTTGTTGCATGCATAGAGAAATTCAATCATCTTTCTCGGAAAAAAGTACCCCCATAACAAAATCTCCTTCCTGGTCAACTTCTCTCTCACCTCCTTCAAATGATGCCCAACACGCAGTTTCAAAAATTGCTCGCGAACAGCTCTTAAATCAGGAACAAAAAGTGGAGGAAGCTGGCTTCCCCTCTTCAGTAACTTTCCTATCATTCCTGGAATAGCAATCTTCGCTGCAATCTCCTTCTCCCAAAGAAAATCTCTCAATTTCTCAGCAACAATACTGTAATAATAGAGCAGATCTAGCTCTCCAAAAGGTCTCAAAATATCCTTCACCTCTTTCAACAGCCTCATAAGAAGAAAAAGCTCATTAATTATTTAAAGCTATGCTGCCTCTAAGGAAGATGAAGCAGGAAAAGACAGCAGGAGGCATTATCTACACAAAAGATAGGTATCAACAAGTTTTCTTTCTCCTCATAAAGTCAACCTACTGGGGCTTCCCAAAAGGCTGGGTTGAAGAAGCAGAATCCCAAGAAGCTGCAGCAAAAAGAGAAATCAAAGAAGAAACCAATCTTGATGTCTATTTCATTCCAGGCTTCTCTTATAAGCAACAATGGTTCTTCAAAATGAAAAAGCATTTAATAAAGAAAGATGCAATATTTTTCATTGCAAAAATTCCCATAGAAGATGTAATTAAAGTAAGAATCTCAGACGAACACTCCTCTTACCAATGGTCAACCTATGAAGAAGCCCTCAAATTCATGAAGATTAAGGCCAACCGAGACATGCTGACTGCAGCCTACAACTTCATCAAGGAATATGAAGCACAAAAACGCCTTCTATAAATTCCTACCAGTAGGTAGGAAAAAGTTTAAATACTAGGTTTTACTTATTAACCCATGATCATGAGAAGGCAAATGGGAGAGAAAGGGCAGGTTGTAATCCCTAAAGATATTCGGGAATTTCTTGGTCTCAAAGAAGGTAATGAAGTGATTTTTGAAATAGAAGACAATGAAGTTAAAATAAAGCCAGAGCAAGATCCAAAAGAATTTTTAAAAGATTTCCTAAATGTCCCTACGCCCAAAAAGAGGCTGACATGGAAGAAAATAAAAAAGGATCTTGAAGAAAGACATGATGTATATTGATGCAAATATTTTTATTTTAGCGATCCTTTACAAAAATGAGAAGTGTAAAAAGATACTTTCCGATATTGTCTACAAACAGATTCAGGCATGTACTTCAGTGCTCACATGGAACGAAATCGTCTACACACTCAGAAAGCATGCCGGGAGGCAATTCGCAATAAATGAAGGAAAAAAATTTCTTAATTTTCCAAACCTTGCTTTCATCGAAGCAAATGAATCGGTATTGAGGCATGCACAACATTTCATTACACAATACGACGTTGACCCAATGGATGCAATCCACGTCGCATCAGCTCTTTTTCAAGGTACGCATGAATTTATCTCAAATGATAGCGACTTTGACAAAATTAAAGAAATAAAAAGGATTCGTCCATAAAATGCTATTGCAAGAAATCTACTGGAACCAAATCCACCACACCTATGGCAACTATAGAATTACCTACCTCCCGCTCCCAGAGATCCATGAAAAAATCTTCGGCTCATACTTCTTTAATCCCGAAGCAAAAGAAAACTTAGAGGAGAAAGTATCCCAAAACTAAGAAGGAAGCAGCAGCTCTCGCCAAAACCGCAGACTCTTAAGTTCACGAGGAGAATTTTTGGATATGGATTCACAGGCAGAGATAGTGATAGAAAAAGAAACAATCTAGAAGAATAAACATCATCGTAAAGCTTATAAAACCTCTTTCACCTCACTCGATATGGACCTAGAAGCCCTTGCAGACCAAATCAAAAGAGCACGAGAACTTGATGCAAAGAATGAACTTCAAGAAATACCTTCTCATCATCCTTTAACAAAAACCTGGCAATATGCTGATGGAGACTGGAAATATGAAAAAACAGAGACAGGCCTCTATACAGTGCAAGGTCAGGAACTTATTTTTCATCAAAATATCCCTATATGGGGAATGTCATGGCATGGAGGAATGCTCCAGAACCATCGAAACAAAGAGATCTCATCACACATCACAAAATTTCTCAAGCTGGCACTCGCCCATCCAGATAAGAAAAATCTATTCACCGGTCCGAATTTCTTTGAAGAAGATGAGTCTACAATCTACAGGGATGCAGTTAGGGGAGACATTACCTCATTTGCAGGATCTCGCATGATTTATCACTATGCAGCTGTCTTCACGCAAGATTATGTTGGCGGACTGATTCTAACACAAACTACTTCGTAATAATCTCCACAGCATCGCGATGCTTCAGGAGATACTCCTTCCCCACAGCCTGCTTTGTCCTCGCATTAAGAGCTTTCACAAAGTTCTTTCCAAGATCAGTATGGAGTCTAAAAGCAAAATCAAGGGCAGTTGATCCAGCAGGCATCAAATAGCAATCTGGAAGAATTCTGCCTTGCGAGTCTGCTAACTTACTCACACCTGCAGGAAATATAGCAACATACTTCAAAATATCAAATACTGTAGTATTAAGTACATGTTGAACTCCTGTAGCCCCATACACTGAAAGAACTCTTTCTTTAATAAATTCCAGCGCCTCTTTCTGTTTTTCATTCACTTTGATAATCCTAAAATCATTATCCCGGGGAAGATACTCAATCATTTCAGCTTTCGCAGCCTGCCTTAAAGATAATTCAGCATCAGCAGAGCAAGGAATCATAGGATAATCGAACAACTCCTTCACCCGAGTAAAATTCTCCCCGCCACAAGGAGTATCTATTTTATTCGCTGCAATCACCATAGGTTTTGTCAGCCTCCTCAATTCCCGGGCAAATTGAAAAATCTCTTCTTCACTCCATACAGTTGGCTTCTCTGCATTAAATCCTAATTTCAATAAAACCTCTTTCACATCATCCTCCCCAACCTTTAATCCAGAAAATTGCTTTGCAACAGCCTCTGCAAAATTACTTTTCTGCAATTCAGCAGCTCGCGCAAATACTCTCCAAGCTTTCTTCAAAATCCCAGCATACCACAAATCCAACTCCTCCTCCAAAAACCGAATATCAATTGCAGGATCATGATTTTCAGCGGGTTTGCCCTCTGAATTTGTTGTCCCAGAAATATCCACCACACCTATGGCAACTATAGAATTACCTACATCCCGCTCCCAGAGATCCATGAAAAAATCTTCGGCTCATAATTCTTTAACCCTGAAGCAGAAGCTAAAGAAAATCTAGAGAAAAGACTCTCTAATAACTAAAATGGAAAAAGGAAAAAAAGGCAAATAAGTTGAAGCAATCCTAAAGGTATCTCAATTCTAGAAAACTATTCCGAAGCAATAAAGATGTATTTCAATTGTCTATTAACGCTTGCTCCACTCTCAAGCAGCCCGCCAAAAGAGTCACTATATTCAAATTGATTTTTACTTTCTGGAAGTTTTCTGGAGTACTTCTTTTTATGCAGCTTAGAGTCATACTGCTTTACAAAATCATCCATAATCTCCTCAATTCGAGGATCGTTTGTTGCAACAGCAATAGGTTCGCCAAGAGCCTCATTAATTTCTAGTGCCCTCTGGGCAATTTGAGCAAAAAGCACTCTTCCGTAATCACGTGTCCACCGCTTAGCGTACGGTCTTTCAACAAAAAGCATCGGAGATTCTTTATCAAAAGGTAGAAGCCTAACCACACTTCTAATAATCACATTTCCATCCTCATCAAGAACCTGATAAAGCTTTTTGTTAGCATCTGCAATATAAGCAAGTAAACACTTATTATAAGAAGTCAGCTCATTCCATCTCTGGCAGCTTTGAACAGGAGTTCTCCCTATATCAAACAATCTCTCAGGAGAGTCTGTTTCTAGCACAGTAACTCTTTCAAGATTCTTTACTTCAGGAGCATTTACTATTTTTTTGGCTTCTCCAAAAATAAGCTTCATTTCTTCGTAAGGAGTTCGTCCTATTGCACGATCAATTTCTCTTTCAAGTGTTAAAAACGATTCAGGATTTGGATTCAATAAACAAACAAGGGTATGGAGAGTGTCATAACGAGCAGCAAGTTTTTGCCGCTCAATTCCTAGTGCCTTTTTATCAATACTTTCTCCTGATTTAAACAATTTTTCAATCTCATGAAGCCTTTCTCCCACTGATACTAAATCTTCTTCTACTTTGTCAGTCCCTGTAGCAGCTTTGTAGAGATCTCTTAATTCTTCTGCTAAAATTGCTAGAGCGGCAATTCTGGGTTGTAATGTATTAATATCGCCAATAAGCCTCTCAGATTGAGCATTTCCTCTCCATGCAGCAACAGCATTTTCAAGACATGCAAGTTGTAAAGAAGCTTTATCATGCCCATATCTCCATTCTTGAAAATCACCATCAATAACATGCTCTGTAATTTCTCGAAGAAGCGGAATCCCATCCTTATGTGAAGATAACAAAACCCCCCCATACGTAGAGATCATAGTCAATAAATTGCCGCTCTGAACCCTTTGGGGCTCCTCCGCAACCCTTCTTTTATGTTCTTCACTAAGTCCTAACATGGCCAAGTTACGATTGATTCCATAACTGCTTAATTTTTTAATCATGTTACTTCCATCGGTCTCATCAAAGAAATAAAAAAAATTCCCAGTTTCTTGCAATAACTCTAAATGACCCAAGATTTTACTTACATGTTCTGCTGAAGAAATGTTTGTTAAAAGATGCTCCAATACTTTTCTTTTTTCTGGATTGGCATTTAAGGAATAAAGGGACCTAAAAACCCTCCTCTGAGGATCAGTGCTGCCTGTGAGATATTTATGTTCACAGATTCCATTTGCTCTCTGCATTACATTATCACCAAGACCTTCTCCTAAGAGATTTGCAAGAATGGGAAGTGGTATATGTGGATATCTTACGACCAATTCTTTAAAGTCTTCACGCTTCAGCATCTCTTTTGCATCAGAAGTATGGGCACTTGTTACATTTTCCCTTGATAATTCATAAAGCTTTTCAAGATAATTAAATACATGACCTATAACATCGCCATCAAGATTTTCTCTTTCTTCCAAAATCCTTTCAAAATGATTATTGACTAACCTTAGCATATCTGCTTTTTGCTCAGCTAATTTTTTTACCCTAGAGAATACATGTGGATAGTTCCCAGAGGCAAATCTTTCATCTTCTGCAGTCCTATGGAGAAGCTCATATACCAAAGTAAGATTTCCATTATTTCTCTCTAGAGAATCGCCCAACCTAATCACATCCACTTTATCTTCAAGAGTTTGGGCAGAAGGTGCATCAAGAAGTCCATGCATATGGGCATAGACCACATTCGGAATTTCATGATTCTTCGCGGCATATAATCCAGTTGCTAAGAGTTTGCGAATCTCTTCTAAACTTGGCTGAGTAGTTACGATAATACCTCTTAGATATCCAATGATCTCTTTAACACTTTGGGTTCTATCTTCTTTTTTAATTCTTTTCATGCAGCGATTATGGAAGTCTCGCCAATCTGCATAAGCATGATTACGAACATCATTGAACAATTTTTCAAGAATATCTGTCTGCTCTTGAAGACTTTCTTCACCCTTGGTTCTGAAGGTTTGTATTTGAGCAATACTCAATGTCAATGTTTGGCTAAGTTTTAGCTCCTGCCGCAATGAGAGCCTCTGCTCTTGATGCATTCCAAGACCCATGTGCATTCCAAATCCAGGCATTTTCCAGTCCTCAATGTATAAAGACAAAGAAGTATTTATAAACTTTTGTATATCGTAACTACTAAAGGATAACAGCAATAATAACTTTGCTGTCTACCTCGTAATAATCTCCACAGCATCCCGATGCTTCAGGAGATACTCCTTCCCCACAGCCTGCTTTGTCCTCGCATTAAGAGCTTTCACAAAGTTCTTTCCAAGATCAGTATGGAGTCTAAAAGCAAAATCAAGGGCAGTTGATCCAGCAGGCATCAAATAGCAATCTGGAAGAATTCTGCCTTGCGAGTCTGCTAACTTACTCACACCTGCAGGAAATATAGCAACATACTTCAAAATATCAAATACTGTAGTATTAAGTACATGTTGAACTCCTGTAGCCCCATACACTGAAAGAACTCTTTCTTTAATAAATTCCAGCGCCTCTTTCTGTTTTTCATTCACTTTGATAATCCTAAAATCATTATCCCGGGGAAGATACTCAATCATTTCAGCTTTCGCAGCCTGCCTTAAAGATAATTCAGCATCAGCAGAGCAAGGAATCATAGGATAATCGAACAACTCCTTCACCCGAGTAAAATTCTCCCCGCCACAAGGAGTATCTATTTTATTCGCTGCAATCACCATAGGTTTTGTCAGCCTCCTCAATTCCCGGGCAAATTGAAAAATCTCTTCTTCACTCCATACAGTTGGCTTCTCTGCATTAAATCCTAATTTCAATAAAACCTCTTTCACATCATCCTCCCCAACCTTTAATCCAGAAAATTGCTTTGCAACAGCCTCTGCAAAATTACTTTTCTGCAATTCAGCAGCTCGCGCAAATACTCTCCAAGCTTTCTTCAAAATCCCAGCATACCACAAATCCAACTCCTCCTCCAAAAACCGAATATCAATTGCAGGATCATGATTTTCAGCGGGTTTGCCCTCTGAATTTGTAGTTCCTGACATATCTACAATATGAATAAAAGCATCTGCCTGCCTTAAATCATCAAGAAACTGATTTCCCATTCCCTTACCCTGTGAAGCTCCCGGCACTAAACCAGCAACATCCATTAATTCTATAGGCACGAATCTCTGTCCCTGAACACAAAAACCCTCTCGAGGCATGCACTGCACCTTAAACTCCTTGTCAATGCAATCAATCCTCACATAAGCAATGCCGCGATTTGGCTTAATCGTCGCAAAAGGATAACTTGCAATCAAGACATCAACCAAGGTAGCAGCTTTAAAGAACGTGCTTTTTCCAGCGTTAGGCCTTCCAACAATTCCGATGAGCATCATCACGCCAATAAAAGAGAGAATTTAAAATTATGCCTCGAGCATACAAAAGCTTATTAGGTCATAATGTCCAAAAAAAAGATGCCAAGAAAAAATCCCGAGCAAGAGAAAAGAGATCTCGAAAGAAGAGTTCAAGAGATGCAGAAAAATCTCTTAGGTGATTTAGTTCAAGGAATGCCTTTGACCGGCCGGGAGGAGATTCAAGATGTCCTCTTAAAAGGCCATCCTGCATTTGGAGGAAAACTGTTTAGAAAAGCCTATCAATTGATAAGAAAAGCAATAGGCGACAACTGCACGATTTTTCTTGCAGTCGCCGGCCCAATTACTGCATCAGATTATGATCAAGTTTGGCTCATCCCTTTGATCAAGCATGGCTATGTCGCTGCTTTAAGTGCTTCAGATGCTATTTCCTACCATGATGCAGATGAGGCAGTAGAAGGAGAAAAGAAAACAAGAGATTTAGATCTCTACGGTGATGACAATCTTTACAGAGACGCGCAAATTATCAGAATCACTGACATCGGATTTCCCGAAGAAGTTCTTTTCAATTCCGATACCTTCATGACCTTTGTTCTTCAACAACCAGAATTCCAAAAAGCAATAACAACAACTGAATATCGATGGAACCTTGGAAAACATCTCTATGCCCTTGAGGAACAAAAAAAGGTGCCTCATGGTCTTACTGCGACTGCATTTGCCTACGATGTTCCTGGCTTCTGTCCCTCACCTGGAGATGGATCCACCTTCCTCAACGCAATGAAGCTCTGGACAATGCAAAACCGTCTTGGGGTGAAACTTGACAATTCATTCAGATTAAAGATAGATGTTGCAAGAGATGTCTATGAATTCTGTGCTCTCCACAAATGGGCGCAAGAAAAGGAAGGGAACAAAGAACTTGCATACATTGTCTGCGGCGGAGGAGCAGCAAAAAACTACCTCCTTCAACCAGAACCTGCATTGGAACAAATTCTTTTTATTCCTGCGAAAAAATACAAAATAGGAGTGCAAATAACTACAGCACCTGTGACCGATGGGAGCTTAACAAGCGCTTCGCCTTCTGAAGCCAAAAGCTGGGGAAAATTACAAAAAGAAGCACTCACAGTCTCAGTTCCAGCAGACTATA
>CAYJRI010000007.1:0-16490 GCA_964372435.1 Candidatus Woesearchaeota archaeon
AAACCTTATCAGATTCCTTGCAAAATCAGGAAGATGACGATAATGTTACAGTATCTGCTCATAAAAAGATTTAAAAAGAGAAACCTCCTTTCTAGATGAGGAAGCGGATCACTTGAATTGACGAAGTGGTGTATTGGAAAGTTTCGATAGAGCTTACCTAAGGAATAAACTATTGTGAAAAGGATGTTATGATGTCAACTTCAAATGGAAAAAGGAAGATTTATGTAGCACAACTTGGTTCAGGGTCAAATATTAATTTACTTCCTCTATCAGCAGGAGTGCTTGTCTCTAGCCTTAGTGCTCAAGAAGATATTAGGGAGGAGTATGCAGTTCAAGAAATACTTTTTCAAAGAGAGGATCCTCAAAAGATTGTCTCGAGGCTTGAGGATCCTGCAATTATAGGGTTCTCTTGTCATATGTGGAATAATAATCATAGTTTAGCTGTGGCGCGAGAAGCAAAAAAAAGATTTCCCCAATCTGCGATCGTTGTTGGGGGAAGTTCTGCTGTTAAAGAACCGGGTGTTGTTGAATCGTTCTTAGAGGAAAATAAATATATTGATTTTGTCTGCGTAGAGGAAGGAGAGCAGGTTTTTGTGGATGTTTGCAGAAGTCTTGTGAATGGAACAAATTTTCAGGGTATTGAGGGCTTGATTTATAGAGATCCTCTTGGAAGAGTTTTGATAACCAATCCTGCAAAACCGCTTCCGATGAAGAATTTTCCTTCTCCGTATCTTGATGGAACTTTTGATGCTCTTTTCGAGAAGTTCCGTGCTGAAATATCAGGCACGATCATAGAAACAAATCGGGGATGCCCTTTTAAGTGCGGGTTTTGTGGATGGGGCGCTGATTTTTTTAATCAGGTAAGAGAGAAGCCAACAGAAGTGTTAAAGGAGGAGTTAGAGTGGATTGGAAAACGCGGAATAGGGTATCTTGCATTGGCAGATGCAAACTTTGGGATTAGGCCAAGGGATCTTGAATTTGCAGAGATGCTTGCCAAAACTAAAGAAAAATACGGTGTGCCAAAATTTTTGAGTGTTTCCTGGGTGAAGAATCAAACTAGAAATATATTAACAATCTCAGATACTCTCAGAAAAGCTGATATTGGTTTTCGCATTACTTCAGCTGTCCAAAGCCTTCATGGCCCGACATTAAAAGCCTCTCAACGGCATACCATTAGTGCAGAGGCTTATGCGGAGATCAGAGAAACATACAGAAAATCTGGCCTTTACTCTTACACTGAATTGATCCTCGGTTTGCCTGAAGAGACTCGGGAAACCTTTATGAGTGGATTGGAAGCATCACTAAATCCAAGTGTATTCGACCAAGTATATGCTTACCTTCATCTCCTGTATGCCAATACTGATTTATCAAGCCAAGCAAAACGAAAGTTGCATGGATTTAAGTCCAGTGTCATTGAGTGCTCTTATACCAAAAGTAGGCCTGTCACTGATATTAGAGAGGATATGGAGATTATCTGGGCGACCCATACCATGCCCAAAGAGGAGTGGGTTGATACTTTTGTTCATGCTTATGCCACACTTGCTCTCCATGACGATAGAATTGCATTCTTTCCTTTGAATTGGATGAAGAAAGAATTCGGTATTCCTATTATTGATGTTGTAAAATATGCACAAGAACAGGCAGTACATGCTAATCGATATCCTCTCACCCGCAATATGTTTACTCGTTTAGAAACTACCGCAAGGGGTATTCAAGATAAGGCAGCTGACTATCTCATACGGCCTGTAGGGTATGGCGGCATACCCTATGACCCTCCTGAAGGAGTTTTCCTCGAGCTCATGCTTGACAAAAAAGATTTTCTCGCAGAATTTCTCTCTATCACAAAATCATATCTTGAGCGACCTGATATCAAAGAGAAATATCGTGTACGATATCATCCTGATCAATTATCTGATGTATTCACCTTCCAGGATGCTGTTATGGCTAGTCCGCTTGGGCGTGCTTCAGAACATGTTGATTTGAAGTATGATTGGCCAAAATACTTTCGGTTTACCTTTAATTTGGATGATGAGCCATTAGAAGAGAGAGCTCTTCATTTAAACATTGTCGAGAGAAAACCTTCATATGGTAATCCAAGAATCTGGAGAAAAAATTACTTTGATATTAGAGGCGTGCCTGCATTTGACTTCCTTTATGATGAGCGGGGGGAGATGGTATTTCCGCCGATCCCTATGCAGCATGTGAGCGGTGTTGTCAATCTTGGTACAGAGAAAATTATTCCTGATACTGATATTGTCCTAAGACCGACTCAGGAGGTTTACTAATATGGTTTTGTTTGATGACCACCTAGAAAAGTGTAGCAGAAAATTACCTTATTATACGAGTTACCAGACTGAAATTCATGGGTCTGCATTTTCTCAATTACCTTATTATACGAGTTACCCGACTGAAATTCATGGGTCTGCATTTTCTCATGATGATCTTGTCCTTGCTCTTGATTTCCTCTTTGATGATGAGCGGGGGGAGATGGTATTTCCGCCGATCCCTATGCAGCGCGTTAGCGACGTTATCAATCTTAGCACGAAAAAAATTTACGAGGAGAGTTATGAGTAATGTAAATGAAGCAAAATTATTTGGACTTTTGGAAAAGTATAGTGAAAAACTTCCTTATTACACCAGTTATCCAACAGAACCGCATTGGACAAGCCAATTCTCGTCTGAAGATTTCAAAGGAGCGTTAGGCGAGTTAGGGAGAAGCGGAGATCCATTATCACTCTATGTCCATTTTCCCTACTGCCCTACCCCTTGTCTTTTCTGTCATTGTGCCATAAGAATATCTCAAAATGAAGAACACATGGAAGAGTTTCTGAGAGTTAACAAGGCAGAAGTAGGACTTGTGGGCGAGGCTTTACGAAATGGCTCGCCGATGCCTGTCTTTAAGGATCTCCAACTAGGAGGAGGTACTCCTTCTTATCTTCCTGAAGAGCTTTTTGCACAGTATCTCGATAATCTGAGTCAACTCGTCAATATTCGTGGCTTAGAAGAGTTTGCTCTTGAAATTGATCCTCGGACAGTTACCCCTGATAAACTGAGATTTTATCAAAGCAGGGGGGTAACTCGTGCTTCATTCGGCATTCAAGATTTTAAGGATGAAGTACAACAGGCAGTCAATAGGGTTCATCATGTCAGCAAAATCGAAGAACTTCTCGACCCTGAAGTAAGAAGCGGTTTTGATCGAATTAATTTTGACTTAATCTATGGGTTGCCCTATCAAACTCGGGAATCTTTTCGAGAAACCATAGCAACTGCAATACGTTTTTCTCCTGATAAAATTTGTGTTTACCACTATGATCATCGTCCGGATCAAATTAGGCATCAGAAACCTATCGAAAAAATAATTGATGTTGTTCCGGATAGAAAATTAAAATCACTCTTATTTTTAGATGCGGTGCAAGCCTTGACTGAAGCAGGATATGAACATGTAGGTATCGATCATTTTGCGCGACCTCAAAGCGATTTAGCGCAAGCGGTTCGACAAAGAACTATTAATAGAAATTACAATGGATATAGTGCAGGAAGAACGAGCCAGCTGATTGGCTTGGGATGGTCTGGTTCGAGCAGATTTTTGAATGTTTATGCACAAAATACTATGTCTTACCAGGACTGGATGGATGTTGTCGGCCAAGGCCGTCTCGCTACAGCGAAGGGATATCGCATGAGTCAAGATGATAGTATTCGACGAAACGTGATTGATAGCATTATCTGCCTCCATGGAGTTAATTTTGCTGAGATCGGAGCAGCAAACAGAATTGATTTTAAGGAGTATTTCGCCCAAGAACTTCCTCGACTTGATGCACTTGCAAAAGATGGCATTCTAGATTATGATGGAAACTCCATCGAAGTTACTCTTTTAGGGATTCATTTCTTTCCCCAAATCTGTAATGTTTTTGACCGACACGATCATAAGCTCGAACGACGTGATGGTCGAAAGTAGTCTTGTTTTGCAGGTTTATCATGTCTTTGATCACTGTGGTTATGCACTTGCCCCAAGCGGGTTCCAGAAAACAAGAAACTCTCATTCAATAATGGTATGGCTCCAGTCTCCTCTATATCCTAGCTCTTGATAGAGTTGTGCCCATGCGGTTGTATCTAAAAATGTTTGGCAGAGAAGAGTCCATTGCATCAGCTTCTCTTTCTCTGCTTCTGTTCTCCATGAATCATTCTGAATGTAACATTTCTCCCCATTATTTTTGCTCACTCGCATAATTTCGCGAATCACTTTTTTACAGTCCTCTGGGGGATATGCACATGCATTATTGATCGAGATGACGGTATCAAAATATCTGTCAGGAAAAGGCATATTGCAAGAATCGCCCTGCACAAGAAACGGAGTAATCTCTTTTCTTGCTTTCTCTTCAATAACCCATGGATCTTCTTCGAGAGGCTTGCCCTCATTTTTTTGTTGGATAAGAAACCATTTCCCATATCCTTCAAGAGCGTGATTCAGGGCATAGGGTCTGGGATGCAAACCATACATGGTGACCCCTGGAATCAGTTGTTTTAAGTCAAACACCAAAAATCCCTTGTCACAGCGATCAATGAGAACTTTAGATGCAGGAGTTAAATGATATTGTTCTTTCATAGCCTGAGCAACAGCTTGCCATCTCCCATCGTACACAAAACCACCGAAACCGTATTCGCGTTTTCCATCATAATAATAAAAATCAAGTCTCTCTGCAAGAGCACGGTTTTCCGGAGTAAGTACTCGATCAATTTTAGTTCTTGATATCCTTGGATAGGTTTGAAGAAGATGAATTTCTGGCATGCTGATATCTTTTACTCTTGATATATAAATACTTTGTTTATAGAAAATACAGATCAGTCAAAGATATGATCTCTGTTTTTGATTAAGAACTCTTTGAGTGGGGGTGGAAGTTTTAACTTGTGGATTCTTTGCGACTCGAAGAATCTTAACTCTTGACCCTCGGTTAAGAAGAGTTCTTCGATTCTCTTATTGATTGGTGCTTTGTATAAGTACACCTTATTCCCCACCTTATCGTCGAAATTTCCTAAGAATACCGGATTTTCAACTTCAAACCCAATCTCTTCTCTCACTTCCCTTCGGAGAGCTTGGAGTGGTGTTTCATCTTCCTCGACGTGACCACCCAGCGTACTCCAGTATAATGGGTAGGGGATTGATTTCTTATTGTCCCTCAAGTAAAGGAGCATTTCGTTTTTTTCGTTAAGCAAAACTACAGAAGCTACTTGTTTCATTAGAAAGCGGAGGGGGCTCTGTATATAAGTTTTATGATGTGCTGCAATAAAACTTAAAAAGGAGAACTTATTTTCCCTTGTCATGACTTTGGTTGTTCTGGGAAGCAATTCCTTTTCTGGCGCACATATGGGGAATTATCTCATCGAGAACACTGATGAAAAAATTGTTGGGATTAGTAGGTCTCCTGAATATCACCCTATTTTTTTGCCTTATCTCTATAAAAAATCAAGACCTTCGAGATTTCAATTCCTTCAACTTGATATTAATAAAGATCTCGGAAAAATTTTCTCAATCCTGGATCAAGAACAGCCACGAGCAATTTACAATTTCGCTGCACAAGGAGAAGTGCAGCATAGTTGGGAGCATCCTGATCACTGGTTTAAGACCAATGGTCTAGGCATGGTTAATTTAGTGAATGGATTACGCCAAAGAGACTATCTCAAAAAATATATCCATATTTCAACACCAGAGGTATATGGTGCGATTTCCGGGAACATGAAAGAAGATCCTTACTATTACAATCCAAGTTCTCCTTACGCTGCCTCTAAAGCTGCAGGAGACTTATTTATTTGGACAACAGCGAAAGTCTGGAATTTCCCAGCAGTCATGATTCGATCAACCAACGTATACGGAATCCACCAACAACTGTATAGAATTATTCCAAGAACAATTATCTACCTTAAGATGGGTAAAAAGATAGAACTTCAGGGGGGAGGAAAAGCTATAAAGTCCTTTATTCATATCAGAGACGTTGTCGATGGCATCTATAAAGCATCTCAATCAAAAACCCCTGAACTTTATCATCTCTCTCCAGATGGAGACGGCAATGTGATAGCAGATGTTGTAAAATTAGTGTGTGAAAAAATGGGATACCGTCTCCAGGATTCAACAATTTCTACCGGAGACCGCATTGGACAAGATGCAAGATACGTACTTAATTCAGAAAAAGCAAGAAATGAGCTTTCATGGAAACCTGGGGTTCAATTTGAAAAAGGAATTGACGAAATGATTACCTGGATAGAAGAAAACTGGGAAGAAATTAAAAAACAACCTCTCCACTATGTTCATAAAGACTAAATCGGTTTTAAAATAGCATGGTGTGGAAAGTTCCTTATTCATATCTTGAAGATCAATTTAGATATCCTGATCTTATTTGGAAAGAGCTCAAGGATCTTGTGAAAAAAGGAGACTTTACCCTCGGAAAACCTCTTCAAGAATTTGAAGCCAGATTTGCTGAACTTTGTCAAACGAAGTATGGAGTCGGTGTAGGAACAGGTACTGATGCATTAAGACTATCATTGCTTGCATTGGGCATAGGCAGAGGCGATGAAGTCATTACAACTCCGAATACTTTTTTCGCAACCGTGGGGGCTATTGTTACAACTTGGGCGACACCTGTCTTCGTTGACGTCCAAGAAGATTACAATATTAACCCTGCGTTGATAGAAGATGCAATTACCGACAAAACAAAGGCAATCATGCCGGTCCATCTTAATGGATGTCCTGCTGCAATGGACGAAATTATATCAATCGCGAAAAGACATAATCTTTATGTTATCGAAGATTCTTGTCAGGCAATTAATGCGTCTCTTCATGGGCGAAAAACAGGATCTTTTGGAATCACAGGAGGGTTCAGTCTTCATCCTCTCAAGAATATCAATGTCTGGGGCGATGGAGGAATTATCGTAACAAATTCTCTAGAAATTCGAGATAAACTCCTTTTACTAAGGAACCACGGTCTTATAAATAGAGACGAATGTGTCATGTACGCATATAATTGTAGGCTCGACACCTTCCAAGCAGTTATCGGAAATTATCTCATGAAAGATGTTGCATGGATTACTGAAAAAAGAGTTGAGCACGGAAAAATGTACGATGAAGCTCTTTCAAAAACACCACAAATCGCTGTACCTGAAAGAAAGCCAGGCGTTGTCAATGTTCATCATAACTATGTTGTCATGGCAGAACAACGAGACAAACTCCTCAAATTCTTGATCGAACAAGGAATTGATGCAAAAATTCACTACCCTATTCCGCTCCATCTTCAAAAAGCAAGCTCCTTCCTTCCCTACAAAAAAGGAGATTTTCCAGTCGCTGAGAAGCAAGTAAGCAAAATTATCTCACTTCCTGTGCATCAGCATCTTACAGAAGAACAGCTTCACTATGTGATCACCAAAGTCAAGGAATTTTATGCATTCAGATGAGAGTACCCTATGTTCAACTACGACTTCAGTATCGTAACTTGAAGGACGAAATTGATGCAGCTCTTCAAAAGGTGCTTGATAGTGGAATCTATATCCTAGGAAGTGAAGTAACGAGATTTGAGAAAAGCATTGCTGCGTATTGTGATTGCGCATATGCTGTTGGGGTAGGAAATTGCACCGACGCTCTTTTCCTAGGGCTGAAGGCTTTGTGCATTGGTTTAGGGGACGAAGTTATTAGTGTGCCCAATTCCTTCTTCGCCACTACAGGAGCGATAAGACAAGCAGGAGCGACACCTGTCTTCGTTGACGTCCAAGAAGATTACAATATTAACCCTGCGTTGATAGAAGATGCAATTACCGACAAAACAAAGGCAATCATGCCTGTCCATTTAACAGGGAGACCAGCAGCAATGGATGAGATTCTGGAGATTGTAGAAAAGTATCAACTCGCTCTTGTTGAAGATGCTGCTCAAGCTATAGGTGTTAAGTACAAGGGAAGGAGGGTTGGGTCCTTTGGGAGAGTGGCTGGCTTCAGTATGCATCCCCTAAAAACCTTAAATGCTTCAGGAGATGGAGGAATTATCACTACTCAGGATCCTCTCATTTACGAAACGGTAAAGAAGCTGAGAAATCACGGCCTCAAGAATAGAGATGAGGTAGAAATGTTTGGGGTGAATAGTAGATTAGATGAACTTCAAGCAGCAATTCTCAACGTGAAATTGAAATACCTTGATCAATGGAATGAACGATGCAGGAGTATTGCTGCATTCTACAGAAAAAACCTTCATGATGTTGTGAAGGTTCCTGAAGATAAACCCTGGGAAGAGTCTGTGTATCATACCTTTATCATTCAAGCTCAACAGCGGGATGCATTACAGGCATTCTTGTTGCAACAAGGAATTGAGACAAAGGTCCATTATCCTATCCCCATCCATCTTCAGGAAGTATTGAAACCTTTGGGATACAAAAGAGGCGACTTTCCTGTCGCTGAGAAGCAAGCAGAAAAGATTTTGAGTCTTCCTATTTATCCTGAACTTACTCAAGAACAGTTGGAGTTAGTTGTGAGTGAAATATGTAATTTCTACGAGAGGAGGGGTATGCTTGATTAGATTCTTGATTATCAGAAAAAAGCGTGCCACCACATCTTGAAAGGCGAGGAGATGCACTTTGCTAAAATAAGGAAAGAATGAAGTGCATCTCTGAGGCGTGGTTTGTGACAGGCTCTCGTTTTTAGGACTTCAGAAACCTCAGAACTCTATGAGTTCTGATGGCTATCAAAATCTAAAGATTTTGAAGTCAAAGATTTCCGACAACCCTAAAGTTACTACCACACACTAAAGTGCGAAAATTTCCATTCAGGTAAAATTGAGGCAGAGATAAGAATGGAAATTTGAGGTGTGGTTTTCAACTTCAGAATTCTCTGAATTCTGACAGCTCTCAAAAATCTTGAGGAGATTTTTGAAGTTCTGACATAAGATTTGACTAAGGCTGAACAAAACAAGAATTTTTATACTCTCCTTATTTTCCTTCAAGATGAAAACCAAAGCAGCTGTATTGTATGAAATCGGAAAACCTCTTGTTCTTGAGGAGCTTGAGGTACCTGAGTTGCAATCAGGACAGGTTCTTGTGCGGATGTTATCGAGCGGGGTGTGTCATACTCAACTCAATGAGATCAAAGGATATCGAGGAGAGGATAAATATCTGCCTCACCTTTTAGGTCATGAGGGTTCGGGGATTGTGGAAAGAATAGGTCCTGGTATTACGAAAGTGAAAGAAGGCGATTATATCGTACTTTCATGGATACGGGGGGGTGGACTCCATGCTTCTTCTTCATGTTACCAGAGTTCTGATAAAAAAATTAATTCGGGAGCATTAGCTACTTTTACTCAGTACACTATTGCTTCTGAGAATAGAGTAACTCCGCTAACTCGTCGTGTGCCTCCTGATGTTGCTGCACTTTTAGGGTGTGCTGTTCCTACAGGTGGGGGGATTATCCTCCATAAGCTCAAGCCAGAAAAAAATAAGACGCTCGCTGTTTTTGGGGTAGGCGGTGTTGGAGCAAGTGCACTCCTCGTAGCGAAGGCCTATGGAGCGAGGATTATTGCTATTGATATTCATGATCACAAATTAGATTTTGCTAAGAAATTAGGGGCAACATACACTCTCCATGCTCATCGGGATGATATTCTCCATAGCATCTACGATTTCACCGATGGTGCTGGTGTAGATTATTCGATAGAGGCCTCTGGAGCCCGCGCATCTATGGAACTTGCTTATGCATCGGTGAATAGAGACCGTGGTGTTACTGTGCTTGCAGGCAATTTAAGGAAAGGAGAAAAGATTTGTATCGACCCCTTTGACTTGCTCTTTGGGAAAATTCTGACAGGCACTGGCGAACATACGACGAAACCTGAGAGGGACTTCCTTCGGTATGCAGAGATGTACCTTGAAGGAACACTGGACCTTGAGAAGTTGATCACTCATCGATATCATTTAGAAGAGATTAATGAAGCATTCCTGCAGCTTGAGCAAGGAAATGTTTGTAGAGCAATTATTGATTTTCTGCCATAACTCTTTGTTTTTATTTCAGAATGTAACTGATTACTTTGTTGAGTTCTATGGGGTCGATCGGATTTCGATTCCCCATGATTTTCACTGCAAGTGAACCTACGCAATTACCGAGGAAGGGGATGAGTTTTGGGCTGGCATTTTTATACGCGAGGAGGGAGGAAATTGAAAGTACCGCATCACCTGCACCCATGGTATCAATTGCTGACTGCGTAAGGGCTGGGAACTGGTAGTAGTTGTTATTTTGGTAATAGACAATCCCATATTTACCTCGTGTGATATTTATTTTATTCGCGTGAATCATCTTGCTTAATTTCTCTATAGGTATTTTTATATCGCTCTTTGCCTCTTGAAGAGGTAATCTTAATTCTCTCTCATTGAGAGATACAAAATCTGCTCTTCTGTATTGGGTGATGAAATTGTATCCGAGATTTCCGCTATTCAGTTGTGCGTTGATTGCAAGGAACTTTTTGCTTTGTATCAACATATTTCTTATCTTATCGGTGAGGAGTCCGTGTCCGTAATCGCCTACGATAATGAGATCTGACTGCGGAATGATCGTCTTTAGGTTCTTGATGATTTCTTCTTCTTTCTCTTTACTAAGCTCTAATGTATCAGTATTGTAGATCTCAAATAATTTTGAATGCCTATACTCCTCTATATATCGTTTCTTCACAATGGTTTTTCCATCATTTTGAACAACAATGTGTGGATCAATTGATTTATCAAGATGTTCTGTGATGAACTCCATCATACGATTATCTCCTCCAATACAGGTCACGAGGTGCACGTGCTTTGAGAATTTTGACGTATGATTTGCAAGTGCTAAAGCGCCGCCTGCTTGAAGCTCGGTGCTTATAAATTTTGAAGAAACAAGATTTTCTTTTCCTGATTTTTCCATTGGCAGGCAATAGGTATATTCATCAACGATCGTATCCCCTATCACTAATACTTTGATATCTTGGAGAGATTGTAATACCTGGAAGATAGCTTCTGCAGTAAATTCTTTTTTGTAGTCTCGCAGAAATAATTTGGCTTCTTGTGGCAGCATATCGGAAAGCTCGTTAATGATTTTTGATGAAGATAAGGAGAGTTCATCAGTGAGGTAGAGTCTGCCACCTATTGACTTCACTGCAACCTCTTCTGCAGAAAGGTTGGATATCCTTCCCTCTCCCCCCCTGATCATATCGACGTTCGCATTCTTGAGTACCTCTTTGCCCTTCACATAGACGTCGGGTTCGAGCAGTTTTATTGCCTCGACTGCTGTTTCCCATTTATTGAGTGCAACGTAGTCAATGTATTCAACAGCTGCAAGCATTTGCGTTCTTATTTGTTCATTAAATAAAGGGCGGTCTGGTCCTTTGCGGACAAACCTGTCTGGAGTAACTGTAACGATCAGAATATCTCCTTCCTTTTTTGCCGAGAGAAAATGTTTGATGTGCCCAAAGTGGATGATGTCGAAGCAGCCGTGGCACTGCACGATTCTTTTCCCTTTTTTTTTGAGGTCTGCAACGATTGCTGCCAGTTCTTCTAACTCTTTTATCTTCTCATTTTCCATTGCATTAGTGTGTATCGGGCTATTTTTAAAATTTTGTGTGGTCTTGTATAAATGAAATTTCCTAGATTCCCCAACACATTTCTTGCATAACGAAAATGTTTATAAATGACCAAGAGGCTTACTATCCAATGTAAATCTTTCTTTTACAAAGAAATTCTCGATCATTGACCATGGATAAACAGTATGAATTGAAGCATCACAGATTAGAGGAAACGAATTGGTGGTTTCGGGGGAGGAGAGATATGATTGTTCGACTCCTTTTTTCTTTGAATATACCGAGAGATGCGCATGTACTTGATGTGGGCTGTGCTGGTGGAAGCTTACTCAAATATCTTGAAAGCTTAGGATTTATTCATACTTATGGAATTGACCTTAGCGATGCGGCCATTGCGAGGTGCAAATATAAGGGACTGAATATTTTGAAGATGGATGCTACTCAAACACGATTTCAAGAACAGTTTTTTGATGTTATTATTGCCTCTGATGTTCTCGAACATATTCAAGAGCAGCATGCGGCGCTAGCAGAATGGTATCGCATTCTTAAGAGGGGGGGACTTTTGGTGATCTTTGTTCCAGCATTTTCTCTTTTATGGAGCCGACATGATGAAGTTCTGCATCACTATAGGAGATACTCTGCACCAACATTTCGAGAAGTTTTGAGAAAAGCGCATTTTAGAATTATCCGCTTGTCGTATTGGAATTGTAGTCTTTTTTTCCCCATTAGTTTTATCCGCTTATTGCAACATTTCATCATTCGGGAACGAAGTGATAAGGATCAGCTCTATGAACTGCCGCAGATCCTCAATCAATGCTTGATTGCACTTCTGAAATTAGAAAACTGGATTCTTCAGAAATTTAATTTTTCATTTGGAGTAAGTCTTTTTGCTGTAGCGAAAAAGGAGTGAAGATGATAAGGAACATTGCTGGAATATTTTTGTTGCTTCTCCTTTTTTCACTTGCCCTTCTCACACCGTATTATGGTTCAACTGATCTTGGAGATTATGCTGATGTCGCAAAGTATTTCGCAGGATTATTGAAAGCTAAGATCAGAAATTCTCATTCTTATCTTTTTGGATTTCTCCATGCACCTTTTGTGAGGATCATGCAGAACTTCCTGATTTTTAAGATTACTAATCTCCTCTTGCTTTGCCTTCTCATCTTCTCTGTTTCCAAGATTACTTCTCAACCTAAAGCGTTGTGGCTGATGATGCTTGCTCCAGCAGTTTGGTATAGCGCACCTTGGATTACTCCTCTGCCCATTGCAAGTCTTTGCTTGCTCTGGGCATTTGTATTTATGGAGAAATATGATGCGACACAGAGGATTACTTACCTCCTTTCTTCTGGAATCTTTGTGGGACTTGGGTTGGCTTTTTGGAACACGCTTCTTTATCTTGCTCTTTTTCTTATGATCGTGTATCTTTACAACAAGTCAGTTCTGCATTTCGTTGGTTTCATCCTTGCTCTCGGCATTGGATTGCTGCCCTTATTGCTTTTGGACTTCTTGCTCTTCAATTTCCCTTTCTATACCCTTATCAAGACGACGATGGGAAATCTTGTAGCAACCTTTCTTGGAGGGATTTATGGTGGAGAAAGCTATCCTCTTGATGTTCGATTTTTGATCAGCAGAGTGTTGTTTCTTTCAGCTCTTCCTATTTATTTTTGGACCTTGTACCTTCCTCAGAGATTTAGAGAGAATAGAAAGAGGATGATTTTTCTCACGCTTTCACTTCTCTTGTTCCTTGTTGTTCTTCAGCTGAGGTATCTTATTATTCTGACACCTCTGATGGTGGTAGCAATTACAAGGTATCTGACGCCAATACAATTCAAAAGGCAGGTGATCATCTCCTTTCTCGTTTCACTCCTTTTTGTTATTCCTTATGTACTGCAGATATCTGCCTTGAGAGGAGATCTTTATGGAACTGATATTGGATCTTTCAGTCTCCCCCTTCCTGAGTCTCCTGCAGAAATGATTACTGAAGACCTTCATGACATTTCAGAAGAGTATCCTGATGCAACTCTTGTTGTTGGGAATAAGCCTGATGATTATCAACTCCTGGCTCATTTGTATTGGGGGAGCAGGATCAAGGAGTTTGTAAGTGTTCAAGATTATGAACTTGCCTTGAGGAATCAAAGTGTGTTATTTGAAAAGAGATTCATGCCTGCCCCGAATATTGCTGAGCGGAGACAAATTTGGATTATTGGTGGTATTGGAAAGAACCTGGATGATCCTACAGATTATCAGCGGATCACTCTAGGAATTGGTGTGGGAGAACCACTCCAACTTAATGGCTTTACTCTGGTGAAGCGTTATCGTTACCTCTATCTCTCAAAGCGAGACTAGGTCAAGTTACATTTGCCTTGAATAAAATTTTAAAGCGATATAGTTTATATACGAAGATTTATTTGCCTTGAATAAAATTTTAAAGCGATATAGTTTATATACGAAGATTTAAATAAGATTGCTTCAGGACTATGGTCATTGAAGGTATTCCCTCTAGGAAAAACTTCTTTTTGAGCTGAACATGGGAGATGACGTCATTGATAGAGTGGTTGAATTCATTTTCTCTAAGGATGTGCGGAAATTTCTGATCCCTCTCTTTATCATTGGCCTTGTTTTGCGAATTCTTATTGCATTTCGCTCTCCTTTTAGTGCAGATGAAATGGTTCATGGGCCTCATGCCATTGGTTTCATTTCTTCTGGGAAATTGCAAATCATGGACCAAGATGCAGTATGGTTCTGGCTTACTGACCTTGCAATGAACCTTTTTGGAGTGAATGCTTTTGGCATGCGATTGCCAGCGATTTTTTTTGGTAGTCTTTCAATCCTGGTGCTCTATGGGATTGGGAAAGAGCTCTTTGAGAAGAGAGTGGGGATCTTTGCGGCACTTGTTTTTGCCCTTTCTCCCCTTCAGTTACTGATGACCGTAGGAGTGATGGATATTGCAATGGCTTTTTTTGCTTTTTTTGCACTCTATCTCTTCATTCTCTCCTTTAAAACAGGAAAACGCTGGTTTTTTCTTCTGACATGGATTAGCCTTGGGATTGCTATTATGATGAAACAAATTGCAGTTCTTTTTCTTCCTGCTTTTGCACTTTTCCATCTCTTTTATCATAAGAAATATTATAAGAGTCTTCAGTTACGGGGGTTAGTGTACGCTGGGTTTATTGTGGTTTTGATGGTTGCTCCCGTGTTAGTATTTAACTATCTCCTCTATAAGGATAAAGGAATTCTTGATCTTCAATTTGCACGATTTACTCGGCTTTCCTTTGATGCTTATTCCTCCATAGGGTCAACGATTGAATCATTTAGCTTTGAAAAGCTCTTGTTTAATTACAATAATTCCGGGGTTCCTGGTTTTCTTCTTGGCTTTAGAGTTTATTATGACCATGAAACACTCATTGCCCTGCTCTTTGCTCTCCTTGGTCTTTACTTCTTCTCCATGGCAAAACATCCCTTTTTTCTCCTCCTTATCCTTTCTTTCTTGTTTCCTTTTCTCTTTTTGTCTGGAGTTTCTCTTCTGCCGAATCATATGGTTTTCGGCACCTCATTTATTGCACTCTTTGCTGGACTTGCCATTACGCGCATTTCTGAGAAAATAAGGTCAAAGAAGGTTTTTTTCATTCTCGTTATCATTATCTTTTTGGTTTCTCTTGGGTTTGCAATGGAAAAAAGTCATGCAAAGGGTATTTTAGGGAAGAATGAGTTGCACCAAATGATTCTCTTTAAGGATCGGCAGATTGGAAAGGATGCGTTGGTTATTGTGGATAGTAGAATTTATCGAGGAAGAATTGTTTTTATGTTTTGGGATCGGCATTATATTGAGGCAAGTCTCTTCTCTCAGCTTCTTCAAGAACAGGAGAAAGCTCCTGGAGATCCTCTCCCTCTGGAGACCTATTTCATCGAAGCTGTTAGTGATGATTCGGGTTGGGGAACGGTTAAAGATCAGCCTGAATTTAATGCTTCCATGGAGTCCATGGTTGTGTTTTTCAAGAATAATTCTCAGCTGATAGGGAGTATTGATGATATTCATGGAGAGAGACATTTCAATATTTATCGACAGACTTTCTCATTCAAGCCAAGCCTCCTCCCTGTTGTAGATGCAACACATCAATGGTTTTTCTATCCTGTTGCCTATCAGCCAGCATCACAGGTTTTTGATAACTATACTACTAAAACAGCTTTCGATGCTTTTCTTGATAAGATTGCTCATGGAATTCTGTATCTTGAGGTGGTTCTTGCTCTGCTCTCACCTTTCCTGCTCTTCTATTGTCTGTACCAGGACTTTTCAATGAAAAATGATGCTCTCCATCATCATGCCAGTGTATAATGAAGAAAAGACTCTTGTAGAAATTGTAAGAAGAGTGCAAAGAGTTAGCCTCGGGAAGATTAAGAAAGAGCTTGTTATTATAGATGATGGGAGTAAAGATAGAACAAAGGATCTTATCAGGCAATTGAAAAAAAAATATCGGAACATTATTTCTCTTGAGCATAATCCCAATAAAGGAAAGGGGGCTGCTCTCAGGAGAGGGTTTGAGGTAGCTCGCGGAGATTTTTTGGTGATCCAGGATGGCGATCTTGAGTATAATCCTGAAGATTTTAGAAAACTCCTTTCTCTGCTTCTGCAGGAGAAAGCTGATGTGGTGTATGGTTCACGGCTCCTTGGGCATACGACAGGATTCAGCATTCCTTCTCATTACTATGGAAATAAGTTTCTCTCTTTTATGACAAAACTGTTCTATGGTCAAGTAATCACTGACATGGAAACTTGCTATAAAATGATGAGAAAAGATGTTGTGAAGAGCTTAGTTCTGAAATCAAATCGGTTTGACATTGAACCTGAAATTACTGTTAAGATTATCAAAAAAGGGTATAAGATTCTGGAGGTTCCTATTAGATCGGAAGAGCACAGTCTGAACTCCAGTC